>NZ_JAPCIY010000084.1:0-17539 GCF_027707645.1 Aeromonas sp. QDB30
CCCCCCCCCCCCCCCCCCCCCCCCCCCCCCCCCCCCCCCCCCCCCCCCCCCCCCCCCCCCCCCCCCCCCCCCCCCCCACCCCCCCCCCCCCCCCCCCCCCCCCCCCCCCCCCCCCCCCCCCCCCCCCCCCCCCCCCCCCCCCCCCCCCCCCCCTCTGTCATTTATCCCTTCGACTTGAAATTTGCCGCCTCGATGCCGTGCCGATTCAATAGCTTGTAGAAGTCGGTGCGGTTTCGCCCCGCCATGTTGGCCGCCAGGGTCACGTTCCCCTCCGTGGTGCGCAGCAGCCGGATCAGATACTCCTTCTCGAACTCGGCCCGCGCCTCGTTGAACGAGGGAATACCGCCACCGCCGCCACTCAGGGCCGACTCCACCATCGCCGCGCCTATCACCGGGCTGCAGCAGAGGCTGGCGAGCTGCTCCACCACCCCGCAGAGCTGGCGCACGTTGCCCGGCCAGGCCGCGGCGGCCAGCAGGGCCAGCGCCTCCGGCGAGAAGCCGAGGGCGGCGCAATCGGGGTGACGGTTGCGGTAATCGTCCAGCGCCTGACGGGCCAGCAGGGGGATGTCCTCGCTGCGGGCGCTCAGCGGCGGCAGAGTGATGTTGGCCACGTTGAGGCGGTAGAAGAGATCCTCGCGAAAACGCCCCTCTTCCATGGCGGTCACCAGATCCTGATGGCTGGAGCTGATGACCCGCACCTCGGGGGTACCCTGACCATACTCCGCCAGCACCTGGAGCAACTTGGCCTGGAGTGACTCCGACAGATCCCCTATCTCGTCGAGGAAGAGGGTGCCGCCTTTGGCCTCGGCAAACAGGCCGGACTGGCCATCCTCGCCAAACAGCTGCAAGTCCAGCGCGGGCCAGGGCAGAGCCGCACAGTTGATGGTATGCAGCGGCTTGTCACGGCGGTGGCTGGCTTGGTGCAGCGCCTGGGTCATCACCCCCTTGCCGGCGCCGGAGGGGCCCAGGATCAGCACGGGCACGTCCATGGTGGCGATGCTGCTCGCCTGGATCAGCAACTGCTCCATCTGCGGGTTGCGGGTCTGGATGAGGGACTGCCACTCCTGCTGCTGCTTCGGACGGGTCAGGCTGAGAGCATGTTCTATGGTGACCAGCAGCTCGTTCTTGTCGATGGGCTTGGTGAGGAAGCTGAACACCCCGGAGCGGGTCGCCTGGATGGCGTCGGGAATGGTGCCGTGGGCGGTCATGATGATCACCGGCATGCCGAGCCACTGGGACTGGATCCGCTCGAACAGCGCCAGCCCGTCCATGCCCCCCATGCGCAGATCGCTCAGCACCAGGTCGGCCCGTTGCTGGCGCAGCCTGTCCAGCGCTCCTTCGGCGCTGTCGGCGGTATCCACCTCGTAACCCTGGCTGCGCAGGCGCATGCTCATCAGCTTGAGCAGGCTGGCATCATCGTCCACCAGCAGAATACGGCTCATGCTCTCACCCCCTCTTGGCGAAAAACGCGGTCATTGCGGCGCGGTCCGGAGCTGTCATGGCTGACCTCCCCCATTGAGCTTACGCTGGTTGAGCTGCTCGTCGATGGCGGAGAGCTGCTCTATCTGCTGGCGCAGACGCTTCACCTCCTGACTCTGATCGTCGCGGCGGCTGTCTCGCACCAGCAGCTCCTCCCCGAGGGCGATCCAGCTGCGCAGGAAGGCCTGGGCATCGAGACCGAGCTCCGGCAACAGAGCTTTCAGCTGATCCAGCCCGGCCCGGCGGCTGGCCACCGATTCGGACGGGTGGGTGTTGACCATGGCCAGGCTGACCCGGCTCTCGAGGTCGGTGGCGCCGGCCAGTCGCTGGCGCTCCTGCATCCGCTGCTGAGGATGGCTGGCCAGCAGCCAGTCCGAGTATTGCAGGCGCACCTGCATCTCCTTGTTGGCAAACTCCATCCGCCTGGCGATCGCCTCCTGGGAAGGCTCGGTGAGGCTGGTAGAAGGCAGCAGGGAACAGCCAGCGAGCAGGCCTATCATCAATACGGGAATCACAAATCGTTTCATCTTGAATGTCACTTCAGATCCTGGTGGGGAACAGGCACCTGCCCGCTCCTCTCAATATTCGGTGTCAAGGCGCCACCCGCACCTGCGGGGTCGCCGCCACGCCCGTCAGCTCGGGCGCACGTTCAAATCCAGCCGGAAACAGACATCAGCCTGGGCATCCTCGATCAGCCTGAGCTCGCCACCCAGACTCATGGCTGACTCACGGGCAATGGAGAGGCCCATGCCGGAGCCTTTCAGCAATCCCTGGCGCACTATGCTGCCCTGTTCAAAGGGCTCGAAGATGCGCTCCCGCTCGTCTGGCGGGATGACAGGCCCTTCGTTGGCCACCTCCAGCCAGCCGCCGCCCGCCCCCGCCCCGGCGCGGATCCAGATCTGTCCGCCCCTGGCGCCATAGCTGACCGCGTTGGAAAAGAGATTGTCGAGGATGAGTCGCAGGCGGTAGGGCTCTGCCCGCAGGCTGATGGGCTCGGGCGGCAAGTGTACACTGATTTGCTTGGATTCCAGCGCGAGCCGGTACTCTTCGGACAAGTCTGACAACAAGGGCGCCAGGGGCACCTCGGACAGGGTGAACACCTCCTGCTGGCTGAGGCGATTGAAGTCGAGCAGCCGCTCGATCAGGGTCTGCAGACGGCGGCTGTTCTCCTCCAGCATCTGGCAGATCTCCTGCTGATCCCCGTTGAGGGGCCCCACCAGCTGCTCCGAGAGCAGATCAGCCCCCTCCCGCAGCACGGCAAGGGGGGTTTTCAGCTCGTGGGATACGTGGCGCAGGAACTGGTATTTCTGCTGTTCCAGCTCCTTGAGCTTGTCGTGCAGCCAGCTGATCCGCTCCCCCAGCAGCACCAGTTCGGCCGGGCCATCCACCGGGCGCTGATCCGGCTCGACGCCTGCGCCCAGACTCAGGATCCGCGACTCAATCTGACGTACCGGGTGGATGATGAGGTAGGTAAAGAGCAACACCAGCAGCAGGCTGAGCCCGACCACGAAGCCGCTGACCCACCAGATCTGCTGTTTCAGCTCCACGATGGCGCCCCGCATGCGGGTCACGTGATCATCCACCTGGCTGCGGGTGACCACTTCCAGTTGCTGGTTCAGTTCGTTGAAGTCGGTGAAACGGGGGCTGGTCGCCTCCTGCCTGGCCTTGCGCAGATCCTGCAGGCCATCGAGCCAGACCAGCGTCGCCTCGAGATCTCCGTAGACCTCGGCATCCGGAATGGAGTCCTGATGAGTCGCGAGCAGTTCCCGGTAGCGCACCAGCTGCTGCCGATAACTGGCCAGGATGCGGTCATCACCCAGGACCGCATAGCGGCGCAGGGTGCGCTCCAGATCGATGGCCTGGGTGGAGAGCAGCGTCGCCCGGCGAGTGTCCCGCACCGCACGTTCCATCTCGTCGCTGGTGAGCTGGCCCAGGTGGGAGAGAGCCTGACTGTCGTGCCAGATCATGCCCCCCAGGGGCATCAGCACCAGCACGAAGCCCATCAGTACTACCTGGAGCAGGGAGCGGGGCCGAACCTTGGTCATCTTCTGCGGTCTCGATTCGTCATGGGGGAGCCAGCATATCCGCACTGCCCCAAAAAGCAAAACCGGCCATAAAGCCGGTTTGATTGCTCACCGAGGCCGGATTCACGCCAGGCCGACGGACGCCACACAGATGACAATGATCATGGCAAGGGCCCCTGACGCGGTCAACAGTGCCCATTTCATTTCTACGCTCATGCAAACCTCCTTTCTGCCAATCAGCGTTGGATCACAACAGATAACGACATGTTAATTCATAGTGAATCCCATAACCGTGAGCTGCGTATATATTTCAGACGAGCCCAACCCAAGGAATGGAAAGCATGTTTTACCTCTGTAGCATTGGATCCAATCTCGACCCCGCCCTGCACGTCAGTCAGGCCGTCGCCGAATTGCTGGCCCGCTTTGGTCGCCTTCACCTGAGTTCCGTCATCCAGACCAAGCCTGTGGGCATGCATTCGCGCCACGACTTCCTCAACTGCCTGTTCGTCGTCCAGAGCGACCTCTCTCCCGCCCAGCTCAAGGCCGAGTTTGTCACCATGGAGCTGGCCCATGGCCGGGATCGCAGCAACCCCCTGTGCAAGGTGGCGGACAGGCCACTGGACATCGACATACTGGCCTGCGGCGAACGGGATGACTTCGCCGAGGCCGGGGTGGATGCCTACCTGGGGGATCTGCTGGCGGAGATGTATCAGGGCGGCAGTGTGGACTCCGGCAAGGTGACCCTCGGCCTGCCGGGCAGCAAGGTGTTTGCGAAGCAGCGCATCGGCCAGGCCCCCATCCATCTCTGCCAGCAAGACGAGGCCCTGCTTCCCGGCAACGGCCACCCCGGCCCCCCTTCCCGGCACGCCGCCATCCGGCACCCTTGAGCCATTCACACGCATGAGGCGCCCAAAGGCGCCTCATGTCATGGCGGCCCGCCTTGCCCTAGATGACGGCGAGGGCGCGCCCCCCGTCCACCCGGATGCTGGCCCCGGTCATGTAGTCGTTCTTCATCAGCATCTGTACCGCCTGCCAGATGGGCTCCAGACCCCCTTCCCGCGCCAGCGGCGTCTTCGCCAGCACCTGCTGGCGCCAGTCATCCCCGTGCTCGTCGAGAAACAGGATGGGGCCAGGCTCTATGGTGTTGACCCGCACGGCGGGTGCCAGTTCGCGGGCAAAGCTCATGGCCAGGGAATGGGCTCCCGCCTTGGTGGCCACGTAGGCGGCAAACTGGGGCGCCGGGGCATGGATGTAGATATCGGTGATGTGGATGATGCCCCCGTTGGGCTGGCGAGCAAGGGCGGGGGCCAGCGCCCGGTTGAGCTGGAAGGGAGTCGCCATGTGTACCCGGTAGAACTGATCAAACTGGGCCAGCTGCACCGCAGGATCCGCCGCCTGGGGCTCGAAGGCGGAGGCATTGTGGATGATCAGGGCAAGATCCTCATGGGCCGCCAGCGCCGTCACCACGGCGCCCACCTCCTCTTCCCGGGTGAAGTCCGCCTTTACCAGCTCGACGCCCACGTCTCGCAGACGATCCAGCTCGGGCCGTTCGCTGCGATAGCTGCCCGTCACCTGCCAGCCAGCGGCCACCAGCTGCTCGCACAGATAGAATCCCAGGCGACGGCCACAGCCCGTTACCAATGCACGCATACCCTCTCCTTGTGGTTGTCGCCCTCCCCGATCCATGCTGGATCGCACGGAGGACCCATTCATCGGCCATGACCTATCGATGTCCGAGGCAAAACCCATTGGCCCCCTGTCACGGCCACCGGGCATAGTGGCCCCATCGACCCCCATGGAGCCACCATCATGCTACAAATTCGCGATCATATGCAGCCATTGACCCACTCACTGCACCCCAGCCTCGGTCTGGCCGAGGCGCTGGACAGACTCCATCGGGCAAACCTGGGGGGCCTGCCGGTACTGGATGACCATCAGCACCTCGTCGGATTTCTCTCCGAGCAGGATTGCATTCCCGCCCTGCTCACGGGCAGCTATCACTGCGACACCCGTACTCTGGTCGAAGATCTGATGAGCCGGACCCCGCTGTTCGTCTCTCCTGATGACAACATCGTGGATCTCGCCCGCCAGATGGCCGGGGCCAGACCCAAGGTCTATCCAGTGATGGAGGGAGGCAAGGTGACAGGCATCATCAGCCGTCGTCAGGTGATGCAGGCCCTCAACACCCAGATGAAACAGTGTCAGGCAACCTGAGGCAGGCAACCTCGCACACGTTTCATGCCGGCCACCCTCCCGTCCACAGCCGGCGAGTGGCTGGTCCACCCCGCCCGACTCTGCCACGGGGCGGCCTGTCGAGGCAGCGCCGCCCTCCTCCCACCGGCACCGTTCGTTTGTCCCCTCCCCATTTCAGGGTTTGCCATCCGTGGTCGTCTCTAGTTAGATAGGTATCGGTCACAGTCCCTGCCGGATGCGACCCCGTCCCCAATGCTCAGGAAATGTAACATGCGACGCTTGCTCGTATTCTGCTTTCTGCTGCCCTGCTGGCTGTCAGCCAGGGAGTTGGTCATTGGTGGCATCCAGGAGCCCCCTCTCAAGTGGCTGGATGCACAAGGACACCCTCGCGGGCTGGATGTGGATCTCGTCACCGCCATCTTCGGCACGCTCCATACCCCCATCAGGATTGAGCTCATCGATTCGGGAGCCAGGCTCACCCGCAATGCCGAAAGCGGCTTCTATGATCTGCTGCTGGCCCACTCCTACAAACCGGAGCGGGAGGCCTATCTGCTCTACCCCAAACAGGCCCATATGCTCCATAGCTGGCACTTCTTCATACGCAAGGAGTCCGCAGGCCTGATCCACTATGACCATCTGACGGATCTCAAACCCTGGCGTATCGGTGTCACCCGGGATTTCTCCTATACCCCCGAGCTCGCGGCAGCCATGACAGACCCGAGCTATCACTTCCAGGAGATCCCCATCAACCAGCTGCAACTGCGAAAACTCATTGCCGGTCGTATCGACGTGGTGCCCATGTCCCTGGTCACCGCCTTCACCCAGATAAGAGAGGAGGGACTGGAAGGCAAGCTCGACTACCTGCCAAAACCCCTCAAGACCAGCCCCTACTTCAATGCCTGGACCCGTTCCCGGGCCGATGCCGACACCCCGGCCCTGATGGCCGCCTATGATGCCGAATTGCTGCACATGAAGCGGGACGGCCGGCTCAAGGCCCTCTACGACAAATACGGCATCCCCTATATCGAACCCTGACCCACCAGTCAGGGTGTCATCTCCCACAGGGTCGAATTCTGCAGCGCGGACAGGGTCTATCACGGGAGAGGGGTCTCTACGCCCCCCTCAGACCACCCGACTCAAGGCTTCACATCCCGCAGGATCGGGTTTTGCAGCGAAATCAGCGTCTCGGTGGACTGGATCTCGTCGATGGTCTGGATCTTGTGGATCAGCACCGTCTGCAACTCGTCGATGGAGCGGGTCATCACCTTCATGAAGATGCTGTAGTGGCCGGTGGTGTAGTAGGCCTCCACCACCTCGTCCAGCGCCTGCAGTTTGGCCAGGGCCGACGGGTAATCCTTGGCGCTCTTGAGGTTGATCCCGATGAAGCAGCAGACGTCGTAGCCCAGCTTCTTGGGGTTCACCTGCACCCGCGTTCCCTCGATGATGCCCGCCTGCTTCATCTTCTCTACCCGCACGTGGATGGTGCCCGGGCTCACCAGCAGTTGTTTGGCCAGTTCGGCGTAAGGCAGGCGCGCATTCTCCATCAGGGCGGAGAGGATGGCCTGATCGAGATTATCGATCCGATAATTTTCTGACACTTTTTTGCGCTCCTTTTAATGATTCATCATTAATTGATGGCTTATTTTGAAGAAAAAAACACACAAATCCTATTTCAATTATCGAATATTGAATTTAGTTGGCATTCTGTTGAAGAATCACCGCATTCAACGGATTCACGACAGGTAATTCAGCATGAAACAGCACTATATCCGCAGCCAACAGCAGATCAGCTTCGTCAAAGAGATGTTCTCCCGCCAACTCGCACTGCAACTCGGCCTGATGGAGGTACAAGCCCCCATTCTGAGCCGGGTCGGTGACGGCACCCAGGACAACCTCTCCGGCTGCGAGCATGCAGTGCAGGTCAAGGTGAAAACCCTGCCGGAGCACAGCTATGAAGTGGTCCACTCCCTGGCCAAGTGGAAGCGCCAGACTCTGGGTCGCTTCGGTTTCGGCCCGGGTGAAGGCATCTACACCCACATGAAGGCACTGCGTCCGGACGAGGATCGTCTCAGCCCCATTCACTCCGTCTACGTCGACCAGTGGGACTGGGAGAAGGTGATGCCGGGCGAGCGCCGGGATCTGGCCTATCTGCAGGAGACGGTGCGCGGCATCTGGACCGCCATCAAGGCCACCGAGCGCGCGGTCTGTGCCGAACACGACCTGACCCCCTTCCTGCCGGCGGATATCCAGTTCCTGCACAGTGAAGAGCTGCTGACCCGCTACCCGGACCTCGATGCCAAGGGACGCGAGCGCGCCATCGCCAAAGAGCTGGGAGCGGTCTTCCTCATCGGTATCGGTGGCGCCCTCTCCCACGGCGAACGCCACGACGTCCGTGCCCCGGACTACGACGACTGGAGCAGCGAGAGCGAGCTGGGGCTGGCGGGTCTGAACGGTGACATCCTGGTGTGGAACCCGGTGCTGGAAGACAGCTTCGAGATCTCCTCCATGGGGATCCGGGTGGACGCAGAGGCCCTGCGCCGCCAGCTCGCCATCACCGGGGACGAGGATCGCCTGCAGTACGACTGGCATCAGGATCTGCTGGCAGCACGGATGCCGCAAACCATCGGCGGCGGCATCGGCCAATCCCGTCTGGCCATGCTGCTGCTGCAAAAAGAGCACATCGGTCAGGTCCAGGTCGGCGTCTGGCCATCTGAAATGAAGGCTGCCATCCCAGGCATGCTGTAACGAATTGATTTGATTGCATCTGTCCTCCTATCGCGGCAACACGGCGCGGGACAGACGCGATAGCGAAGCTGGTCAGCCGGGGTGGAGAGCGTATCCCGACTGACTGTAAGGCGGGCATGGTCGCTGACTGTGCCTGCCGACCCTGGGGCTTGCCCCTGCGATCCGCTCAACCCACGTCAGATCGCATCGAATACATTCCTCCCGGCAATCTTCGGATTGCCGTTTTTTTACGCCGAAAAACTGTGCTCAAAACCCGCCCCGATCTGGTGCTGGCGCGGCAACCCCGCCTTTCTGCTGCCGGTGCAGTGGCAGGCAAACAACCGCTCCACCGCCTCTTCCTGCAGATAGGCTCCGAGCGCCACCGCCCGCTCTGGGCCGGAAAACTTCAGGTGCAGGCCGCCGATGACGGCGTGGATCCGCTCGTCGCCACACACCTCCTTGGCCCACTCGATGATGTTCTCGACCCCGGCGTGACCGCAGCCGATAAAGACGATGAGCCCCTGCTCGCTCTTGTAGGCCAGCGCCGAGTCGTCGCTGATGAGGTCTTTCTCCACCCGCCCACCCCGCACTATGTAGCCGAGCAGCGAAGGCGCAGCCCGGTCGCGCCGCACAATGCTGCCGAGGAACACCAGACGATCCGAGAGCCACACCGGCTCGGACGAGCAGTGGGGAAGCAAGCCTCTGGCCGGCAGCGACTCCCGAGCCAGCGCCCCCGACAGGCGATAGAGGTTGCGCCGCCAGAAGGGCAGCGACAGGAAGTAGCCCCGCTCGCAGAACACGTCCGGACAGGCGATGAGCGGGATGGGTCTTGGATAGGCGGGCAGCGAGCCGACCCCGCCCACATGGTCATAATGACCGTGAGAGAGCACCACATGGGTGAGAGAGGCGAGATCGATCCCCATCACGGCGGCGTTGTGGCACAACGCCCGGCCACGGCCGCTGTCGAACAGCACCCTGAGGCCGTCACACTCCAGCAGCAGCGCCAACCCTCGCTCGGGCAGACAGCCAGGCAGATGAACGTCGTCATCCACCAGCACGGAAAACGTCAGCATCTCAATCCCTCAGAAAACAAAACGCAGGCACGAGGCCTGCGTTTTTCATCGACAATCCCATTACTGGGTCATGGTGAGGCCGTTGCTGTCGGCCCCCAGCCGCAGTGTCTTGCCCGGGATGACCCGACCGCTGAGCAGGGCCTGGGCCAGCGGGTTCTCCACCTTCTGCTGGATCGCCCGCTTGAGGGGGCGCGCCCCGTAGACGGGATCGAACCCGGCGTGGACCAGCTTGGTCAGCAGCTCCTCGCTCACCTCCACCTCGAAGCCCTGGGACTCCAGACGGCTCATCAGGCTCTTGAGCTGGATGCGGGCGATGGACTTGATGTGCTCCTCTCCGAGCGGGTGGAACACCACGGTCTCGTCGATCCGGTTGATGAACTCCGGCCGGAAGCTGCGGGTCAGCACCTCCATCAGCATGGTCTTCATCTCGTCGTAATCCTTCTCGGAGTGGTGCTCCTGGATGAGATCAGACCCGAGGTTGGAGGTCATGATGACGACCGTGTTGCGAAAATCGACGGTACGCCCCTGACCGTCGGTCAGGCGGCCATCGTCCAGCACCTGCAACAGGATGTTGAAGACATCGGGATGCGCCTTCTCCACCTCGTCCAGCAGGATCACCGAGTAGGGGCGACGGCGCACCGCCTCGGTGAGATACCCCCCTTCCTCGTAACCCACGTATCCCGGAGGCGCCCCCACCAAACGGGCCACGCTGTGTTTCTCCATGAACTCGGACATGTCGATCCGCACCATGGCGTCCTGGGTATCGAACAGGAACTCCGCCAGCGCCTTACACAGCTCGGTCTTGCCCACCCCGGTGGGGCCGAGGAAGAGGAAGGAGCCGATGGGGCGGTTCGGGTCGGACAGCCCGGCACGAGAGCGGCGAATGGCGTTGGAGACGGCGTCCACCGCCTCTTCCTGGCCGATCACCCGGCTGTGCAGCTGATCCTCCATCCGCAGCAACTTCTCCCGTTCCCCTTCCAGCATGCGGGCCACCGGAATGCCGGTCCAGCGGGCCAGGACGTCGGCGATCTCCACGTCGGTGACCCGGTTGCGCAGCAGGCTGGTCTCCTGCATCTCGGCCTGGGTGGCGAGATCCAGCTGTTTCTCCAGCTCGGGGATGCGGCCGTACTGCAACTCGGACATGCGGCCCAAGTCCCCTGCGCGGCGCGCCACCTCGAGATCCTGACGGGCCTGCTCCAGCGCCGCCTTGATGTGCTGAGTCCCGGCGAGGGCAGCCTTCTCGGCCTTCCACACCTCTTCCAGCTCGTTGTATTCCCGCTCTTTTTCCGTCAGCTCCTGATTGAGCAGATCGAGGCGCTTGCGGCTGGCGTCATCGTCCTCCTTCATCAGCGCCTGCTGCTCCAGCTTGAGCTGGATGATGCGCCGCTCGAGCCGGTCCAGGGATTCCGGCTTGGAGTCGATCTGGAGCCGGATGCTGGCCGCCGCCTCGTCGATGAGGTCGATGGCCTTGTCAGGCAGCTGGCGATCCGCGATGTAGCGGTGGGAGAGCTGGGCCGCCGCGACGATGGCGGGGTCGGTGATCTGCACATGGTGGTGCAGCTCGTAGCGCTCCTTCAGGCCACGCAGGATGGCGATGGTGTCCTCCACCGAGGGCTCCTCCACCAGCACCTTCTGGAAACGGCGCTCCAGCGCGGCATCCTTCTCCACGTACTGCCTGTACTCATCGAGGGTGGTGGCCCCGACGCAGTGCAGCTCGCCGCGGGCCAGGGCGGGCTTGAGCATGTTGCCCGCATCCATGGCACCCTCGCCCTTGCCGGCGCCGACCATGGTGTGCAGTTCGTCCACGAAGAGGATGACGCTGCCCTCCTCCTTGGCCAGATCGTTCAGAACCGCTTTGAGCCGCTCCTCGAACTCGCCGCGATACTTGGCACCGGCCACCAGGGCCCCCATGTCGAGCGACAGCACCCGCTTGTTCTTGAGCCCTTCCGGCACTTCGCCATTGATGATGCGCTGGGCCAGCCCCTCGACGATGGCGGTCTTGCCGACGCCGGGGGCACCGATCAGCACCGGGTTGTTCTTGGTGCGGCGTTGCAGCACCTGGATGGTGCGGCGAATTTCGTCATCCCGGCCGATCACCGGGTCGAGCTTGCCGAGTTCTGCCCGCTCGGTGAGATCGATGGTGTACTTCTCCAGCGCCTGGCGATTCTCCTCGGCGTTGGCATCCTCCACCTTCTTGCCGCCACGGACCTTGTCGATGGCTGCCTCGAGTTTTTCCTTGGTCAGCCCCTGGGCACGCAGCAGCTCGCCCAGCGTCCCCTTCTCGTCCAGGGCCGCCAGCACGAACAGCTCGGACGAGATGAACTGATCCTTGCGCTGCTGGGCCAGCTTGTCGCAGACGTTGAGCAGGCGGCCGAGGCCGTTGGAGAGCTGTACGTCCCCTTCCACCCCGCTGACGCGGGGCAGGCGATCCAGCTCCTCGCCGAGGCGCGAGCGCAGGGTATTGATGTCGAGCCCGGTCAGGGTGAGCAGCGGGCGAATGGATCCGCCGTCCTGATTGAGCAAGGCGCTCATCAGATGGACGGGTTCGATGAATTGGTGGTCACGACCCAGTGCAAGAGACTGGGCATCGGAAATGGCAATCTGGAATTTGCTGGTCAGGCGATCGAGGCGCATTGCACTCCCCCTTCAAGACAGACGCCGCATGCGCGGCAACAACATCGCTTTCTGACAAGGAAGATGTGGTCTTGAAGGGCAATTTCAAGGGGTGGCTGTTTATTTTTTCCTCAATAGCGGTGACCGAGGGAAAACGACCTCGCAATGGCAGCCTGCACCCTGAGCCTGCTCGGCAGCAAGACATGGCCGCCAAAGGGCCATCACCAGGGAGTGAAGAGGCGCTTGCGGCCACTCGCGAGCGCCTCTTCGGCTATTTTTCCAGCCACACAAGGGAGGCCATGCGACCCGTCTGCCCGTCGCGGCGATAGGAGTAGAAGCGCTCGCTGTCGCTGAAGGTGCAGTATTCGCCGCCATAGATGGCGGTGACGCCGGCGCGGGCGAGGCGCAGTCGGGCCAGCTGGTAGATATCCGCCAGCCATTTCCCTTCGTTGAGGGATGGCACGAACGCAGCCGCCGCTTCCGCCTGCTCCGCCATGAAGGCCTCACGCACCTCGCCACCCACTTCGAACGCAGCGGGACCGATGGCCGGGCCCAGCCAGGCCAGGATCTCGCCAGGCTCGCAGCCCATGGCGGCGATGCTTGCCTCCAATACGCCCCCCTGCAGTCCGCGCCAGCCGGCATGGGCCGCCGCCACTACGGTGCCTGCCCGATCGCAGAACAGCACCGGCAGGCAGTCGGCAGTCATCACGATGCAGGCCTGCCCCGCCTCACGGGCACAGGCGGCATCGGCATCCGGTACGCGCTCATAACGGTCGCTCACCGGATGGACGGCGATGCCATGTACCTGGTTGAGCCAGTTGAGAGTGCCGGGGATCCCCGCCACCTGCTGCAGTCGGGCGCGGTTGGCCTCGACCCTGGCCGGTGCATCGCCCACATGGGCCCCGAGGTTCAGACCAGCAAAGACCCCTTCGCTGATGCCGCCGTCCCGGGTGGTCGAGAGAGCCCTGACATTGCCCGGTGCGGGCCAGTCGGGTGCGATCCAGTTCATCTGTGGCTCCTTTCGTTCATATGAAAACGGGGCCCCTTGGCTGCAACCAGTCAAGGGGCCCCGCATCAGATCATGGAGGGCAGGTTACGGCAGGAATCGTCGCAAGGCCGCCCCCGGGATCAGTTCCAGACCAGATCGTCCGGATTGGCCAGGGTATCCGCCCGCAGCACTTCCATCAGCGCCACCATGTCCTGCGGCGTGGGGGAGTGCCACTCCATCACTTCACCCGTGATGGGGTGCGCCAGCTTCAGCATGGTGGCGTGCAGCGCCTGACGGTGGAAACCTCGCAGGGCCTCGGTCAGTTCGGGGGTGGCGTTGCGCAGCAGACGCAGACGACCGCCGTAGGCGGGATCCCCCACCAGCGGATGCTTGATGTGGGCCATGTGGACACGGATCTGGTGCGTACGGCCGGTCTCCAGCCGCAACCGCAGACGGGTGTGACCACGGAACTTCTCGTGCACCCGGTAGTGGGTGACGGACTCGCGCCCGTTGGGCACCACGGCCATGTGGGTACGCTGGGTCGGGTGACGACCGATGGGGGCATCGACGGTGCCGCCGGCGGTCATGTGACCGATGGCAATCGCCTCGTACTCACGGGTGATCTGGCGCGCCTGCAGCGCTTCCACCAGGTGGGTCTGGGCGGGAATGGTTTTGGCCACCACCATCAACCCCGTGGTGTCTTTGTCCAGACGGTGCACGATACCGGCGCGGGGGACCTCGGCGATGCCGGGGTAGCGGTGCAGCAGGGCATTGAGCACGGTGCCGTCCGGCGTACCGGCGCCCGGGTGAACCACCAGGCCGGCCGGCTTGTCGATCACCAGGATGTGTTCATCTTCATAGACGATGTTCAGCTCGATGTTCTGGGCATCCCAGCGGGTGTCGTCTGCCAGTTCCACATTCACATGTACCTGCTGCCCGGCCACCACTTTCTCGCGCGGGGTATTGGCAACCTGACCGTCCAGGGTCACTCTGTCCTGTAAAATCCACTCCTTGATGCGGGTCCGGGAGTAGTCGGGAAACAATTCGGCCAGGGCCTGGTCGAGTCGTTGCCCGAATTGGTGATCCTGAAATTCGCCTGTCAGTTCAATATGCTGGCTCATGTATGGTCTCTTGAGCGGGGGTATCAATTCGAAATAATCCGGGTATTCTAGCTTTTCTTTTAGCCAAGCATAACGGATACTTTGCCAATTTCGTGGAAATGGACCGGATGTTGTTGATGGGAAAGAAGTCTCACCTGCTGATGTCGCTCGCCTTGGTCGCTACTCTGATCACTGGCTGTTCCAGCACCAAACCCAAGGTTCCCGACGAACCGCCGGAAGTTCTGTACCAGAAAGCCCGCATCAAACTGGATACCGGCAATTACCTCAATGCCATCGAACTGCTGGAAGCGCTGGACTCTCGTTACCCGTTCGGTGCCTACTCCAACCAGGTTCAGCTCGATCTCATCTATGCCTACTACAAGCAGGATGATACCGCCCAGGCGATCGCCAACATCGACCGTTTTATCCGCCTGAACCCGGCGCACAAGAACATCGATTACGTCTTCTATATGCGCGGCCTGACCAACATGGCGGCGGATTACAACTTCTTCCAGGATTTCCTCGGCATCAATCGGGATGACAAGGACCCCTCCTACGCCCGTCAGGCCTTCCAGGACTTCAAGACCCTGCTGCAGAACTACCCCAACAGCAGCTATGCAGCCGATGCCCGTGCCCGCATGATCGGCCTGAAGAACCGTCTTGCCCGCTATGACCTGGGGGTAGCCGAGTACTACGTCAAGCGTGACGCCCTGATCGCCGCCGCCAACCGCGCCAAGCTGATCGTCGAGACCTATCCCGACACGATGGAAACCGAGAAGGCACTGGAAATCATGGTCAACGCCTATGACACCCTGAAGATGCCGACCCTGGCCCAGCATGCCCGAGAAGTGCTGGCCAAGAACTACCCGGACAACCGTCTCGGTCGCGGCTGAGTAGCGAACGGACAATGAAAAACCGGAGCCACTGGCTCCGGTTTTTTTATGGCCGACGGCGGCACTCCGGGGTCACTGGTGCTTACCCTGCTGCTTGGCCCGCATGATGTTGATGATCTCGATGTCGGTATCCAGCATCCCCTCCCTGGAGAGGCGACCCAGGTTGGCGATGGTCTGGTCCACATCGTCCGAGACGATCCCCTCGCTCTGGGGCACGCGCAGGTTGTTGATGGCCATCAGCGAGGATTTCACCGCCGCCGAGGTGGAGGTGGAGACCTTCATGGAGCAGGCGCTGCCGGCGCCGTCGCAGATGATGCCGGAAACATCCCCAATCATGTTGTTGATGCAGTGGCTGATCTGCTCGAACTGGCCCCCCAGCAGCCAGGTGATGGCGGCCCCCGATCCCATGGCGGCGGTACTGGCTGCACACAGGGCGGAGAGCTTGTTCTGGTAGGCCTTGATATAGATGGCCACCAGGTGGCTCATCACCAGGGCACGGGCCAGCTGCTCGTCATCGGCCTTGAGGAAGCGGGCGGCGGCGACCACCGGCATGGTGGCGGCAATGCCCTGGTTGCCGGAACCGGAGTTGGACATGGCGGGCAGCATGGCGCCATCCATCCGCGCATCGGAGGCGGCAGACGACAGGCGCATGGCCAGGGTCATCAGATCGTCGGAAAGCAGCTTGCGTTCCACCTGGTCGGTGAGGATCTTGCCGATGCGCAGGCCATAGCCCTGCAGCCCTTCGTCCGCCAGCGCCTGGTTCATGGTGGCCGCCTCGCGGATGAAGTCGATCTCGGCCAGCGGCACCTCCAGGGCGAAGGCCACGATCTCCTTCAGGGTCATGGCGGGCTTGCCGGCCTTGGCTGGCTGGATCTGCACCCCGGGGGCGCTGTCCTGCACCATCAGCACCTCGCCATCCTTCTCCATCAGCACGATGCGGGTGTGGTCGGTACAGATCACCACCCGGGCGCTGTGCCCCTCCACTTCGGCCAGCACCTCGGCGTAGAGCACGTCGGGCACATCCTTCACATCCACCTCTATGGTGGGCAGCAGCCCCTTGGCCGCCTCAACTTGATCCGGCGTGAGGCTCTTGAGCACCTCCAGCCCGGCATCCGGGTTGCCACCGGTGATGCCGACGGCGGCGGCCACCGGCAGGCCGATCATGCCGGTACCCGGCACCCCGACCCCCATGCCGTTCTTGAACAGATTGCCGCTGACCCAGACGCGGGTGCGAGTCGGTACCTGCCCCAGCAGCTTGCGGCAGTTGGCCGCCGCCAAGGCGACCGACATGGGCTCGGTGCAGCCGAGGGCCGGCACCACTTCACGCTTGAGCAGGGTAATAAAGTCGGTCCATTGTGCGTTCATTGCGATGTGTCTCATGTTCATGACGCCCGCGTGCGGGCTCGTCATTGTTGTTCGGCCAGTTCCGCCTTGTGATTGCGGATATGCAGGTAAACGGTATGGCGGGAGATGCCGAGCAGCTCGGCCACCAGTTGGGCGGCATCCTTGATCTCGAAGATCCCCATGTCGTAGAGCCGGTGCACGATCGCCTTGTTGCGCACGCTGCTGCCCAGCCCGGGATCCCTGTCCACCTTGGCGATCACCTGCGCCACCAGATCATCCACCGAGCTGGCGAAGGTCTCGGTGCCGTGGGCAGGGGGCACTGCGGGCGGGGCAAAGGTGTCGAGCAGGCTGCCAAGGGGCGTGTCCAGGCTGAAATTCACGCACAGCATGCCGATGGGTTTGCCCTCGCGGTTGCTGATGGTGATGGACGAAGACTTCAGCAGGGTGCCCTCCCGGGTGCGGGAGAAATAGCTGCTCCACTGGCTGCCGGCGGCACTGTGCAACTTGTCGAGCGCAAAATCGGTGACCGGCGCACCCTCCTGGCGGCCGGTGATGTGGCCGTTGGCAATCTTGATGACGGAGGCGTGCAGACTGTCAAAGGCGTGCAGCACCACCTCGCAGCCCGGGCCAAACAGGGCGGACAGCGCCGCCACCGCAGGCTCGAAGCTGGCGATCAGATGGCGCTCTTCATCGGTCAGTGTGCTGGCGTCGCGCAAGGGAGCTACCTCGGTCATGGGGTCATCCGGTCAACGTTGGGTAAGGATATTCGAAGCGGACTCAAATAAAATTGAGCAAATCCGCTTTTTGCGCGGGCATTATGCCCGACTGGTGAGACAACACCACAAAATGTGAGCAAAATCACGACTGAAATGACAAAAAGGCCCCATGAGAGGCCTTCAAGGTGGTTTTTTGGTGCTTTTGCTCAACTTTAATTGAGCCAGGGCTCGTCAGTCAGTCCGGACAGGCAGGCACCACCGTCTGTCTGTTCCCTGCCACGGTCATCCACCCTGGTCATAAAAAAGGGGGCCGAAGCCCTAATGCCAGTCAGTTAAGCCTGACTGGCATTGTTTTTACTAGGTTTTCTCGTCGCATACTTCTGTGGTTTGGC
>NZ_JAPCIY010000085.1:0-16598 GCF_027707645.1 Aeromonas sp. QDB30
CGATGAAGAAACGATGAGGTTAAGTGTGACGAGCGTATTGTCCGAAAAACAGGTGCTGATCTAGGGGCGCTTACCTTCCTGCCAGCAGCGGGCCCACTTGCGCCGCCAGGCAAAAGGACGCAGGCAGACGGGACAGATCTTCTCGGGTAGATGGGGTTTGAGGTGCATGTGGCGGCCCTGTTGATGCCCTTGGTTTCTCTCTGCCTCCTTAACGAAGCACCATACGGTCGGGATCACTGGGAGAGCAGAAAGAGGCAATAGGGGGGGATTGCCACTCATGAAAAAGGCCCCCGAACCTGCCGGTTCGGGGGCCCTTGTTCTCGTAGCCGTTACTGGCTGCTGAAGAGCCTGGGCTGGGGAGTGGACTGCGCCGTCAGGGTCATGCGGCCCGAGGTTTCCAGCCAGCTCTTGATCTTTCTGGCATCGGCGACCCGTTCATCCGTGGTGTTGGCGTGAAGCAGCACCATGACCACGGGCTCGTTGTTGACCCGGGTTCCCATCACCAGGCAGCGCCCCGCCTCGCGGATATAACCGGTCTTGGAGACCAGAATGGGCCAGCTTCCTTCCCGTACCAGGCGGTTGGAGTTGAGGTAGTGCAGCTGGCGCTTGCCGTTGCGTACCAGACGCTGCTCGGAGGCGGTGTACTGGCGGATCAGCGGGTAGGTGGATGCGGCAGCAGCCAGTTTGGCGAGATCGTGTGCGGTGGAGACGTTGCGGGGGTTGAGCCCGGTGCTGTCGGCGAAATGAGTGCTCCACATGCCGAGCATGCGGGCCTTGGCATTCATTGCCTCGATAAAGGCTTTGCGACCACCCGGGTAGTGCCGTCCCAATGCGGAGGCGGCGCGATTTTCAGAGGACATCAGGGCGATGTGCAGCATGTCGGCGCGACTCAGACGCGAGCCCACCGCGAGGCGCGACCCGGTGCCCTTGAGTCTGTCCACGTCATCCATGGTGACGGTGAGGGTCTCGTTGAGGCGCTGATTGCCATCCAGTACCACCAGCGCTGTCATCAGCTTGGTGATGGAGGCGATGGACATCACCCGGTTGGCGTTGCGCTCTGCCAGGGTCTCGCCGGTTTTCGGGTTGACGACCACGTAGGCATCGGATCTCAGCGGTAGGTTGCTGCGGGGTTCGAGCAGGCTGTTGGTGGAAGAAGAGGTCGCAGAAAACGGGTTGGCATGGGCGCTTTCCATGCTGGCGGGAAGGAGGAAGGCGCCGAGCAGCAAGGGAAGAAAAGGACGAAGGTTCATGATTTGACTCTACTACGACTCACAGGGACATTTGGCTAAGTTATATGACGGTAATTGACGCTTCACAACGTCTGGTGGCCGGATATTTCCATTTTATGGGCCAGCGCACCTTGAAATCCCCCGCATCGGGGCTATTGGGCCCGCAAAAGGGAGTCATAGAAGCCTGTCAGGCCATGCCAGACACGCCACTACGGGGGCGCACTATATGCTGGCGAGGGGCGAGATGACGACTCTTTTTGCACCTTTCGGCGCCTTGGGATGATGAAAAGGTTGTTCATGGCGACCATGGCGATAAAAACGGCGCCCGGCAGGGAAGATGGCCCGCTGCATTATCGCCGTTTTGCCCCGCGTCATCCTCCCATCATCCGCGCGGTCTGAATGGCCTGGATCAACGCGGCCCGATTGATGCGGGGGCGCTCCTCGTCCAGCAACTGCTGCCAGAGGGCGATGGCCTGGGAGTAGCGACCGTGCAGGAAGTGATCGGAGGCGAGCAGCATCAGGGCGCTCACCTCGCCTTTGTCCTGCTTGAGGGCGCTCTCCAGCAGGCGGGTTGCCTCGGGAGTCAGCTGCTGGCCCGCCTGATAGTAGAGCACGGTAGCCTGTGCGGCCTGGGTCGCAGCGCTGGCGCCCCCTTCTTGCAGGGCGAGACGCTGGTAGGCGAGCAGGGCGTTGTCGTACTCGTCCCGATAGAGATAGAGCTGGCCGAGCGCCGCCCAGCCGTCGAGATCGGCGGGGTTGGCTTGCAGGCGCTGGTGCAAGGCGCCCAGCTCCTTGTCCTGCAGATCCCGCGGGCTCAATCCCGCCAGCGGATCGGGGCGCGACTGATAAGCCAGCCACGCCTGATAGCGGCCGGTGCCAGCATAAATACCGGCCATCAGCGCCAGCAGCAGGCCCCCAAGCAGTATCCAGGTGCGCAGCCAGAGCTGCGGACGAGCGGTGCGATCTCTTACCAGCCGCTCGCGCAGGGCCTGCTCGGCGGTTGGGGTGGCGTTGGCGAGGCGGGCCAGCTCCAGCTCCCGGTAGAGGCGGCTGTGGGGGGCAAGCCCCGCCTGCTGCTCGGCCATGATCAGCCGGTTCAGTTCGGCCCTGGGGTCGTGGGCGAGCACCCCCTCGGCTCTGTCGCCGACAAGCGGCACCCGCGCCGGTTGCCGGCGATGCAGGCTCCTGCGCAGGCGATTGAGGGCCAGCAACAGCAAGAGGGCGGGGCCGCCCCACAGCAGCGCCGTGCTGCGCTTGAAGGGGGGATCGTAGCGCACGAAGTCGCCGAAGCGCTCCGTCATGCGGGCGATCACCTGCTCATCAGACTGCCCCTCGTCCACCCAGCGGTAGACTTCGAGCCGCAGATCCCGGGCGATGGGGGAGTTGGACTCCACCAGGTTCTGGTTCTGGCACTGGGGGCAGCGCAGGGCGCGGGCCAGCTCCTGAGCGCGGGTCTGCCGCTCGGGGTGGCGAAACTCATAGGTGTCGACCCCGCTGGCAAGGGCCCCGAGGCTCAAGGCCAGCAAGAGCGGCGCGATCAGGGCGTGGCCGAGACGGCTCATGGCTTGCTCTCCTGCACTTGTTTCTCTACTTCTCTTTCCACTTCGGGCTGGCTAGCGGTGTTGCTGCGGGCCTCGGCAAGTAGAGGGGCAAACTGGCGTTGCCAGATCTCCCGGGTGAGCAGGCCGGTATGACGGGTCAACAGGGTGCCGTCGCCGGCGAAGAGATAGGTCTCCGGCGTGCCGTAGACGCCTAGCTCCAGTGCGAGTCGGCCGTCGGGGTCGGCCAGCACGGCGCGATAGGGGTTACCCGCCTCGGTGAGCCAGGCGCGGGCGGGGTCTCCCTTGTCTCGGTAGTTGAGGCCATAGAGGGGCACGGCGCTGGCCAGCTCACCCAGCAGCGAATGCTCGGCGCGGCAGTTGGGGCACCAGCTGGACCAGACGTTGAGCACAAAGGGCTCCCCCTTGAGTGCCGCGGTGTGGATGGGGGCGCCGCCAAACAGATCGTCACTCTGCCAGGCGGGCAGGGTACGCCCTGCGACGGCCTCATCCTGGCTGTAGGGGTTGTTGCCAAGGCCGAGACAGAGCAGGGCACCGAGCCCCAGGGTGAGCACGAGCGGCACGAACAGGCGCAGACGGGCGTTCATAAGGACTCCTGTTCAAGCCGAGGGGAGGGGGCGGTCGCTGGCGCAGGATGGTTAGCCAGCAGCGGTCGGCGGGCGAGCAGGCGCAGGGCGCCGCCCGTCATCATCAACAGGCCGCCGAGCCAGATCCAGCGCACCAGCGGCTTGTAGTGAAGCCGCATGGCATAGGCGCCGGGTCCCATCTTCTCGCCAAGCACCACGTAGAGATCGCCAAACAGCCCCCACGCGATGCCGGGCTCGTTCATGTTCATGGTGCGCACGCTGTAGTGACGCCGCTCCGGGGTGAGCCGCGCCACCTCTTTACCGTCCTTGTGCACGCTAAGCGTGATGCGCTGGGCGGTGTAGTTGGGGCCGATGATCGGCTCGCTCCCCTCATAGCGAAACTCGAAGGCGCCGAGCCGATAGGGCTGGCCTGCGGCGAGTACCGCGCCCCCCTCCTGACTGTGGTAACTCACCTGCGCAATGCCGAGGGCGCACACCGCCACCCCGAGGTGGGCCAGCAGGCTGCCGAACCGATTGAGGGTGAGCTCGCGCAGGGCGACCGGTTGCAAGAGCGGGAGCAGCAGGCTGGCCATCAGCCAGAGGCTCAGCACGTTGGCCGCAAGCCCCAGCCAGCTTGCCCGCAGCGGCTCGGGATAGGCTAGGCTCAGCAAGGCGCCCCCCAGCAGGCCGAACAGGCATGGGAGCAGCACCTTGATGCGGCGCTGGGCTGCCAGATGCTGCCAGCGAAGGCGCGGCAGTTGGGTCATGAGCGCCATCAGGCAGAGGGCCAGCGGCACGAAGATGGTATTGAAATAGGGGGCGCCCACCGAGAGTGAACCCAGATGGAGCGACTGGAACACCATGGGGTAGAAGGTGCCGAGCAGCACGCTGGTGCAGGCCACGCTGAGCAGCAGGATGGCGGCGCCGAGCAGTCCCTCTTTTGACAGCAAGCCAAAGCGGGCATAGGGGGCGCGAATGTCCGCCCGCAGGGCAAACAGGGTGAGGGCGCAGGTCAATAGCAAGCCGAGCAGCAACAAGAGGGTGAGGCCGCGGCTGGGGTCCACCGCAAAGGCGTGTACCGAGGTGAGCACCCCGGAGCGCACCACGAAGGTACCGAGCAGGCTCAGCGAAAAGGTAAAGATGGAGAGCAGCAGCACGGCGTGGCCGTAAGCGCCGCGCTTCTCGCACACCACCAGGGCGTGCAGCAAGGCAGTGCCGAGCAGCCAGGGCAAGAGGGAGGCATTTTCTACCGGATCCCAGAACCACCAGCCGCCCCAGCCGAGCTCGTAATAGGCCCACCAGGAACCCAGCACGATGCCGGCGGTGAGAAAGACCCAGGAGCCGAGCGCCCAGGGGCGGCTCCAGTGGGCTACGGCGCCATCGAGCCGACCCGAGTGCAGCGCCGCCATGGCGAAGGCGAAGTTGACCGCAAAGCCGACATAACCGAGATAGAGCAGGGGCGGGTGGATGATGAGGCCGATGTCCTGCAGCATGGGGTTGAGATCGCGTCCCTCCAGCGGCCCCGGGAACTGGCGGTCAAACGGGCTGGAGAAGATCAGGGTATAGAGGCCAAACAGCCCGACGATCAGCCCCATGATGGCCAATACCCGGATTGTAATCAGCGGATCGACCCGCCTGGAGCAAAGGGCCACCAGGGCGCCCCACAGCCCCAGCGCAAAGACGAAAAAGAGCATGGAGCCTTCATGGCCGCCCCACACCGCTGCCAGCTTGAAGCCAAGGGGCAGGGCGCTGTTGGCGTGCTGGGCCACATAGACCAGGGTGAAGTCATCCTGGCCAAAACAGCTGGCGAGCAGCAGCAGGGCGGCCACCAACAGGAGCGCGACCAGGATGGCCAGCGGTGTTGCGCAGCCGAGCAGCGGGCGTGAGGCGAGCCGCAGCCCCAGCCAGGGCAGCAGCCCTTGCAGCAGGGCGAGCCCGGTCGCCAGCAACAGTGAGAGATAGCCGAGCTCCGCCAGCACACAACCTCCAGTCAATCATTTGTCTATGTTATGCCGCAGCGTCTGCACCGTACCGGCGCTGAGGGATAACATCCACCTTTCTGGCAACAACCAATCGCAACAACTCATCGCCACAAACAAGCGCCAGTCACCCGAAGGGCGGCTGGCGCTTATCCCCAGCTTTCAATAACCGGTTCACTATCCGTCGCGAGAGGTTGTCAGCAAGGTAAAGAGCAGCGCAGGAACCGGAGTGTATGTGAATACATGAGGATTCCGAGCAGCACATGAGCCTTGATCACGGCCTCGCAGCAGGAGCGTGAACCGATTTTTAAACTACCGTCATCTGGCCGGCATAGAGCACGAAGTAGCGCAGCAGCAGGATCCCCACCAGGGTCAGGCTGCAGACCAGTACCAGATAGCCGTTTTTGGCCCGCAGCGGCGCGGGGGCCAGCAGGGCCAGCAACTGGGGCAGCAGCATGCCGATGCCCACCACCCCGAGCCAGAACACCTGAGCCCAGAAGCCGCTGCCGATGGCGGCCCACATGGCTGCCTCCTTCTTGCCGCCACCGAAGTAGAGGCCGGTAAAGAAGCAGACCAGCAGCAACACCTCCACCGCCAGCACCGGCCGCTCGAAGCGGTGGACAAAGCTCACCCCCTGGCTGTGATGGTTCTCCTTAAACAGGGTGACCGCCAGCAAGATGGTGGAAGCGATGCCGGAGCTGACGCCGGAGATGAGGAACAGCACCGGCAGCACCGGGTTGTTCAAGAGCGGATAGGTCTTGAGCGCCGACAGCAGAAAGCCGGTGTAGGCCCCCAAGAGCACGGCGAGCAGCAGCAAGAGCGGCGCCAGCAGCCGCTCGATGCGGGCGAGCCAGCCAATCAGACCATCCACAAAGGCGAACTTCTCTTGCAGCAGGTGACTGCGCAAGGTCTCGATCTCGGCCCGAAATACCACCGCCAGCCAGGCAAACAGCACCGCCATGTAGACCTGAAACAGCATGACCCCCATCGACATCACGGAGTCGAACTGGTAGTGGAACATCAGCTTCCAGAAGGTCCAGGGGCGGGCCAGGTGGAAGATGAGGATCAGTAACCCCAGCACCACGCTCACCGGCGCCAGAATGGCGGTCGCCTTGATGATGCTGCTCTCGCTGCCGGCTCCCTTGCGGCGCAGCAGCACCGAGAGGCTGGTGGCCCCGGCGGAGATGCCGAGCAGAAAGAGATAGATGGCGATTGGCCAGTCCCAGACAAGTGAAGGGAAGTGAAATGCGTCATGCAACATGATCCATTCCTCCTTCTGTTACTGCGGTAGATGGCGATCGGACAAATCCCCACACAAGGGAAGGGAAGTGAAATGCCTCTTGCATCGTCATGACTTTATCTCCCCTTTGGGCACGCGGTACATCTTGGGCGAAGTGCCGAGTGCCTGCTTGTAGCGATAGGTGGTCTCCTTTACCAGCCGTTTGGCGATGGGGCTGTCCGGGTCATCCAGATTGCCGAACACCAGCGCCTTGGTGGGGCAGGATTCCACGCAGGCCGGCTCCTTGCCCGCCGCCAGGTTGGTCCTGCGGCAAAAGTCGCACTTGTCGGCCACCTTGGTCACAGGGTTGATAAAGCGCACCTGATAGGGGCAGGCGGCCAGACAGTACATGCAGCCGACGCAAAGATCCGGGTTGACGTCGACGATGCCATCCTCCTTGCGGATATGGGAGGCACCGGTCGGGCAGACGTGCACGCAGGGAGCGTTGTCGCAGTGCTGGCAGGACTTGCGAAAGAAGTGGTACTCGGCATCGGGGAAGGTGCCGATGGGGCCGGAGCGGATGATCTCGAGGCGCGAGACCCCCTCTGGCACCTGATTCACCTCCCGGCAGGCATCCATGCAGGCGGTACAGCCGATACAGGCCGTCTCGTCGTGGATCATGCCAAAGCGTACCCCGTCGATGGTCTGGCTGTGGGCGAGGGGGGTGGCAAGGGAGCGAGTCGGCCCTGTCATCATGATGAGGGCCCCCGCACTCATCCCCGCCATGAAGTGACGGCGAGAGCAGCTCATGGTGCCTCCTTGCCCGAGGTGGTGTTCGCCTTGGCCGCCTTGACGACCTCATGCTGCTTGCTGTGGCAGTCGACGCAGAGCTTGATGCGGGACTTCTCCGGAATCGCCACCATGGGCTCCTTGGCCGGGTGCAGCTGGTGGCAGCTGGTGCAGGTGAGCTTGGTAGCGTGCACGTCGTGGGCCCAGAGCGCCTCGCGCAGCACTTTGGGCTCGTGACAGCTCATGCAGACCCCGTTCTGCTCGGCGATGGGGTAGCTCTCGGTACTCTGTTTGTTATTGAAGCTGTCGCTAAAGCGCATCACGTCCTTGACCCCTTCCCGGTGTTGAGGGGAGGGTTGACCGTGGCAGTTGGTGCAGGTTACCGGCGCCAGGTTGTTGGGGTTGGTCGCCTGGCCGTGCTTGCCGTGCATGCCTTCGACCTGCTCCTTGTGGCAGTCGGTGCAGGCCTTGTCGGCACTGCGCAGAAATTCCACTTCATGTGTAGTCGGTGCCGGGGCGGTTGCCGCATCGGCCGCCTGGCCCTGCAGGCTGGTGAGCAGCATGGCTGCCATCAGCATCAGTCGTAAGAAATCCATTGTTAAATCACCCATAGGAAGCCTCCATCCGGCTGCGGGCCCGACACTGGGGGCCCGCATGCCTCGTCATTGTGCGAGCCGTCCGGCCGCTTTGGCCTCGGCATCCCAGGCGGGGACTGTGGTCTTGAGGAACTGGGCCTTGTCGCTGTTCATCTGCTTCATGTCCATGCCAAGAGCGGCCTGGGCCTTCTCCTTGCTGGAGATGTCAGGAATGGCGATCTCGTGGCTGATCCCCTTGGCGGCCAGCAGGCGTGCCAGCTTGGTGCGGGCATCGGCGGCCTTGTCCAGGGCGGTTCCCAGCATGCGCAGCGCCACTTCCGGGGCGTGCATCTGCACCCCGTGGGAGGCGATGGAGAAGTCCCAGCGCCATTGGGCGTGACGGATGTCCTGCAGAATGTCCTTCATCTCGGCCTCGGTGGCGCCGGCATCCCAGGCGGCCTTGGCTTCAAAGTGGGCGTGCACCAGCTGCTTCTCGACTTTGAGCTTGATTTCGGTGACGGCGTCCTTGCGCTGCTTGACCACCCCTTGCAGCATCTCCTTGCTCTGGGTGTGGCAGTTGCGGCAGGTCTGATCGAAGCGATCGAAGGGGTTGCCTACCTTGTGATCCGTGTAGACCTTGCCCTGTTCGTTCTGCACCTTGGGCATGTGGCAGTCGACGCAGGCGACGTTGTTCTGGCCGTGAATGCCGGCGCGCCAGGTCTCGTACTCGGGGTGCTGGGCTTTGAGCATGGGGGTCTTGGAGAGGGCATGGGTCCAGTCGGCAAAGCCAATCTCGTCGTAATACTCTTCCATCTGCTCAACAGTCGTACCCTTGTCCCAGGGGAATTTCACCGCCTTGGTGGGGCCGCTGAAGTAGTACTCCACGTGGCACTGGCCGCACACCTGAGACTGCTGATCGAAGCGCCCCTGCTCCTTGAACGGCTTGCCGATAGCGGTCATGGCCCGGTCGGCATAGGGACGGGAGAGGTGCAGGGCGGGTTTCCCTTCCTTGAACTCTTTCGAGGCGGTGTCGTGGCAGTCGGCGCAGCCGATGGTGTTGACGATCTCCGGTCCGCCTTTTGCCCACATGCCCTTGAAGTAGCCATCCTCACCCCTCTCGTCGATGACGCGGGCCACGTCCGGGCCTTTGCAACTCCAGCAGGCCATGGGCAGCGGACCGTCTTCGGCAGTCTTGGGGGCGCCGGTACGCAGGGTTTCCCGCACGTCGGTCAGCGCATAGAAGTGGCCGCGCGGCTTGTTGTAATCCTTGGAGAAGGGGTAGCCGGCCCAGAGCACCACCATCTGCGGATCTTCCGCCAGGGCGTCGGTGCGCTCGCGGCTCTCGCTGGTGCCTTTCCAGCTGGTGAACTGATCGGCGTGATCCTTGGCGAACAGCTCGCTGCGCGCCTCGATCTTGCCCTTGCTTTGTGCCTCGTCGGCCGCCTGTGCCCAGCCGCTGGTGCCAAGGCAGGTGGTAAGCAGCAGGGCGGCGAGGCCCAGCCTGGTCTGTCTGTTGTGTGAACTCACGATCATCACTCCCAAATCGATCTCATTGCCAAGCCTGACCGTTCCATCCTGGATGTGGGCATCAGCCCCCGCACTAGGCAGGAGCAGGCAGGCCGATTAATTGTTATTAGTGAATAAAACCCATGTATTTATGCGATTGCTCGAGCTGGATATTACCAAATGGGTAAAACGAATGATGATTTATCGGGAGCGGGATTGCGCTAGATCAATTGGCGGAGCCGGCAACAAGCGGAAATGAGATCCCGGTTAAATTATGAGGAAACTCAACTTATTGCACCATTGTTAACGCTGTTGTCTGGCGACAGTGGGCTCAGTTGCCCGCCAGCCCGCGTCCGGCAAGGAAATGTGCGTCAAATGGCGCGAGCTGTATTCATTTAGGGATAGAAAATTTCTAATGTATATATATGCATTATTAACTTTAGGGGAGGGAGTCATTATAATCCCCTTATTGCCGGATTCAATCAGAGGATTGTCCATGGATACCATGGCCTATTCGAACGATGATCCAGTAAAAAGAGCCGGCGCTTGCCGGCTCTTTTTCCATCTGGTGTTTGCTTGTCGGCCTCTTTGCCGAGCGGGCCGTCTGGCCTAGCGTGGCAAGGGGATCAAGCCAGGGCCTGGGCCAGCAGGTGGATGGGGTGTTCGCAGCGGAACGCTGTGCTCATCTCGATCTGCCATTTGCAGGTTTCGCAGTCGGTGATGACCAGATCGGGCTTGAGCCGGTTTATCTGATCAAACAGCCCCTCGCCGATGGCCTGGCTGGTCTGGTAGTTCTCCGACTTGAAGCCGTAGGTACCGGCGATGCCGCAGCACTGGGAGTCCAGCACCGTCACCTTGACCCCTGGGATGGCGCGCAGCAGCTCCAGGGTATAGATGACCCCCCCCATCTTCTCCATGTGGCAGGGGGTGTGGTAGGCGATGTGCAGATTGAGCGGCTTCATCGCCGGCTTGTTGCCCTGGTAGAACTCGTTCCACAGGAAGCGGGTCACCAGCGAGATGCGATCGCGCACCTTGTGGTTGTCCTGCTCCAGCAGGTGGGGGTATTCGTCGCGCAGGGTGAAGCCGCAGGTGGAGGAGGTGGCTAGTAGCGGCATCTCGTTGCCGAGCAGGGTGTTCTCCAGCTGCTGGATGTTGAAGGCCGCCTGCTGCTTGGCCTTGTCCATGAAGCCGTTGGCAATCAGCGGCACGCCGCAGCACTTCTCCCGCTCCAGCAGCTGGACGCCGATGTTCATGGCGTTGAGCACCTGCACCAGCTCCTTGCCAAGTTGCGGGTGGTTGTAGTTGACGTAGCAGCCGTGGAAGTAGGCAATTTGGCGCGTAAAGCGGGCCTGACTCGCTTTCTGCTTTTTGTACCAGCCGCGGAAGGTGCCCTGGGAGTATTTGGGCAGGTCGCGGTGGGAGGAGACCCCCAGCGCCTTGTCCAGCACCAGCTTCATCGGCTTGAGGCCGGTGGTGAAGTTGACCACCGGGGCCATCAGGGTGGACATGCTGCCCATCAGGTCGGTGTGGGAGAGCACGAACTCGCGGATCCCCGGTTTGAAGCCGCTGTACTGGTGTTTGGCCTTGGCGATGATGTCGCCGATGCGCACCCCGCTCGGGCAGGCCACTTCGCAGCGCTTGCAGTTGGTGCAGTACTTGAGGGCGCTGTCAAAGAGCTCCGGGCTCTTGATGCGCAGCCGCTCCCCATCCGGGCCCGCCTGCTTGGGGCCTGGGTAGGCCGGGTTGGCCTTGGCCACCGGGCAGTAGGCGGTACAGACGGTGCATTTGATGCACTGATCGAAGGTTTGGTTGGCATGATCCAGTAGCATGTCAGTTCTCCTCCCGTTGGGTGTGAAGGCACGGGATATGGGACAAAATCGTCATTGGGCTGAACTCAAAATATGACCGGCAGCCTGCCAGCCGGTGGCAACGGCCACGCCTGAGCCTGACCCTTCTTTTATGGGGTCATAGTGCGCCAGCACGCTACCGGCGCCGTAGAGGTTGACGAGCGGTTTGCCGCCACGCAGCACTCTGAGCTTGTCGTCGGTCTTGACCCCGAAACCCATGAAGGGGTGGTGGTCGAACAGGCGGCGGCCGGCCCAGGCGTCGCGCTCGGGCAGGCTCAGCACGTCGGCGTTGAAGATGGGCTCACGAATGCCGCGCAGGCGCGACTCCAGCCCGCGGCTGAAGAAGCTGCCGGAGGCGAGTACAAAGTTATCCGCTTCAAAGAGTTGATCGTCGCCATTCTGGCTGTGCACGCCGATGACCCGATCTCCGTCGTAACGGGCGCCCAGCACCCGCTCGCTGGTGAGGAAGGTGCCGCCAAGGGCCATGAAGCGGCGCTTGAGGGCCTCCTGCATCCGCATGCCAATAAGCGACGGCGGCATGGTGGCAACCTCCTTGATGATGCAGCCGGTGCGCTGCTCCAGCTCCGTCAGGCGCGGGCCGACCAGCCCCAGCGACAGGCAGGCGGGCAGCACCAGGTGGCGGCAGCGCGGCTCACCGCTCTCCTGCACCATGCGGCTGATCTCGCGGGCTAGATCCGTCAGCAGGTCATGCTGGCCATTGCCCTGCTTGTCAAACAGGCGGGCGATGTCGGCGGAGCGAAACTCGTGGGGATTGCGGCTGAACTCGGCCAGCTGGGGCAGCCGAATTTCCCCGGTCAGGATGCGGCAGTGGGCGAAGCGCGCGTGGGTCGCGAGATTCGCTGCCGCGAGCTCGGGGTGAAAGTCGCGAAATCCCTCCAGGGTGGCCAGCAGGATGGCGTCGGGGGCCGGTGCATCGGTCACGCAGGCGCAGGTGTCGGGGGAGAGCCAGGTGGCTTTGAGGGTGCCGATGGGGGTCAGCCGCTGGTGGTTGCGCTCCTGGCGAAACAGCGGCAAGCCCTGGGCGGCGCAGTGGCGTTGCAGATCATCGAGGCTCGCCGCGATATGGGCCAGCCCCACCTTGCTGTAGGGATGCTCGGGGTTGGCGGCCATAAAGGCGGGCAGGGCGGCGCGGGGATCTCCCTCGCTCTCCAGCAGATCCACCGAGCCGGAGGAGAAGTGCAGGGCGCTCTGGCCGGAGGCCATCAGCAGGGTCTTCTGGCCGGCCTCGGCCAGGCGCAGGGCCGCGGAGAGGCCCGCCATGCCGCCGCCGATAGCGATGCTGTCAAATTTCATGGCTGCGCTCCTTGGTGGGATTGGCGGTGCTGGCGTCTTGCGGGAAGGGGGGCTCGGCCACCAGGTGGGGGGCCGTCCACTCGCCAAGGCCGAACAGCCCCTCGTAGATCCAGTAGGTAAATTCGGCTTCGCGCAGGGCATCGCCCCACAGCACGGGGCGGGTGCCCTTGTAGCGCTCCTCCAGGAACTGGCGCAGCATGACGCAAGCCTGGCGGCCGTCGGCCTTGCCGTACTCCTGCATCAGGCCGGCGGCGCGATAGGCGCACAGCTCCCCCTGACAGGGTCCCATGCCCAGACGAGTGCGGCGGCGCAGATCCACCAGGTTGTCCACATCCAGCTCGCGCAGGGCGTATTCGATTTCACCTGCGGTCACCATCTCGCATTCGCAGATGAGGGCGTTGGCCTTGGGATTGTCGCGGAAAAAGGCGATGACCCGCTCGCCGTGACGGTACTGGGCCGAGCCTTCAGCCGGGACCGAGAGACCGGGGGCGGAGACCTTCTCCGGATCCCGCGAGCCGGGCAGGCTCAGTTCAGCGGTGCGGCACGGTTTGCTGTTGCCAAGCTTCTTGGCAAGCAAGTCGGTGGCCCATTCTGCCATCAGCCGGTAGGTCATCAGCTTGCCGCCGGTGATGGTGTTGAAGCCCTTGAGCCCGTCGCGCTCGGCGTGATCCAGCAGCACTATGCCACGGCTAATGTTGCGGCCGGACTCGTCGCCATCCACCGCCACCAGCGGGCGAACCCCGGCATAGGCGCGCAGCAATCGGGTGCGGGCCATGATGGGGGCCAGTTTTATCCCTTCGCGCAGCAGCACTTCCACCTCTTCAGGCTCGACGGTGAGCTGGTCAATCTTGTGGTAATCGATGCGACTCGAGGTGGTGCCGATGAGGGAGATGGTATCGCCCGGCACCAGGATGTCCGCGTCCGCCGGTTTGCGGGCGCGGTTGAGCACCAGCTGGTTGATGCGGTAATCCATGATTAGCAGGGAGCCCTTGGCCGGGAACATGCGGATGCCGAGATCGGCGTACTCGCAGATCTGCTGGCCCCAGATGCCGGCGGCGTTGATCACCTCCTGGCACTCCACCTCGAACGCTTCGCCGGTGCGGGTGTTGATCGCCTTGACCCCGTGCACTCTGTCTTGGGTGCGCAGCAGCCCCAGCACCTTGCTGTGGGTGAAGATGCGGGCGCCGTGCTCCTTGGCATCCAGCACGTTGGCGGCAGCCAGACGGAAGGGGTCGACCGTGCCGTCCGGCACCTGAATGGCGCCGATCAGCGCCGGGTTGACGTTGGGTTCAAGGCGTAGCGCCTCGGCGGGATCCAGCTGGCGGGCGTCGATGCCCGCCAGGGCGCAGGCGTCCATGAAGGTATTTTGAAAATGGATGTCATCTTCCGGCAGGGTGATGAAGAGGCCGCCGGTGTCCTCGACGCAGTGGCTGGCGATCCGCTTGAGGATGCGGTTCTCCTGAATGCACTCGCGGGCGGACTCCTGATCCGTCACCGCGTAGCGGGCGCCGGAGTGAAGCAGGCCATGGTTGCGGCCCGTGGTGCCGGCGGCGATGTCGTCCCGCTCAAGCAGGATGCAGTCGATGCCGCGCAGTGCGCAATCGCGCATGATGCCGGCGCCGGTGGCGCCACCCCCTATGATGACGACTTGTGTGGTGATTCTTTTCATTCTTGCCCGTCTCATCTCTTCCAGATAAGGCCAGTGTGGCGCCTTCACGACGTAAAATGTTTGATATGGGCCAAATTAATGTTCGTAAACGCTCATTAAGTGTGAGGCGATGAGCGAAATGTGATGAACCTCACGTCACCGTCGAGGCGGGCAGGGGAAAGCATGACGGGAGGGGAGAAGGCCAGCCCGGGGGCTGGCCAGAGGGCGGCGTGGGGGAAACCTCAGCCGCAGCACTTCTTGAACTTCTTGCCGCTGCCACAGGGGCAGGGGTCGTTTCGCCCCACCCGCAGCGGCGCCGGATCCTGCTCGCCGTCGGTGTAGACCCAGCGCCCCTGATGGCGCACGAAGCGGGATCGCTCATGGAGGCAGTGACGTTCGTCCCCTTCCAGGAACCAGGCCTTGAATTCCACCATGCCGAGGGTGTCATCGGGGCCGCCCTGGCTGGTGAGGATCTCGAGGCCATCCCAGCGGGTGTCGGTCGATGAGAGGTCGGCCGCGGTCAGCCCGTTCAGATAGTCCGGGTGCCAGCTGTGTACCAGATATTCTCCCAATCCCAGCACGAAGGCGCTGTAGCGGGATCGCATCAGCTGCTCCGGGGTGGCGGCGGGCTGACCTGCGTGGAGTACACCGCAGCACTTGGCAAGAAAAAGAGAGGAACCGCAAGGACATAGGTTCATGAGTCAGCTCATCTGGTCGATAATTAAAGGTGGCGGGATTGTAGCGAACGCACTTCCCTTTCGGCCAGCTTCCCATGCCGTTTAGGCAGACATCATGCAGCAATGAACACAGCACAAAGGGTGACACAATGACACTTAAGCAGAAGATCCTGTTACTGGGGGCCATCCCCGTGCTGCTGATGGCCCTGGTGGTCAATCTCAGCAACTACCTGGTGGCCAGGAGCGATCTGGAATCGGATCTGGTGGTGGCGCGGGAGAGGGCAATCAAGGAGCGCAAGGCGCTGCTCAGCAGTTATCTGATGCTGGCCAAGACGGCCATCGAGGGCAGCTACGGCAAGCCTGACAGCCCCGAAGTGCGCCAGCAGGTGAAGGAGATATTGCGGCCGCTGCGCTATGGCAGCGACGGCTACTTCTTCGTCTACGACTATCAGGGCAATACCGTGCTGCTGCCGACCCGGCCCGAGATGGAGGGGAAGAACCGCTGGCAGGACAAGGATACCAAGGGTGCCTTCCTCATTCAGGGGATCATCAAGTCGGCGCGGGAAGGAGATGGCTTCTCGGAGTACTGGACCAACAAGCCCTCTATCGGGCGGGATGCCCCCAAGCTCTCCTTCAATCTGGTGCTCGACAAGTATCAGTGGGTCGTGGGCACGGGCTTCTACATCGACGACATCGACAATGAGCTGGCCACCCTGCGCAGCGAGCGGGAGGAGACCATGTATGGCTCCCTGAAAACCGGGGTGCTGTTCATCCTGGTGATCCTGGGGGTGACCCTGGCGGCCACCGTGGTGATCGGCAACCGGGTCACCCGCCCGCTGGCGGATGCGGTTGCCGCACTCAATGACATCGCCGACGGGGACGGGGATCTGACCCAGCGCCTCAAGGTGCAGAGCAAGGACGAGGTGGGGCAGCTGGCCGCCGCCTTCAACCGCTTCGTCGAGCGGATCCAGTCGGTGGTGAGCCAGGTGGGGGAGACCAGCCACCAGTTGCTGGGGGCCGTGGATCGGCTGCATAGCCTGAGCGAGCATGCGGACAGGCAGATGCAGGGCCATGGCAAGGAGACGGATCAGGTGGTGACCGCGGTGACCGAGATGAGCTCCACCGCCCAGGAGGTGGCGGCGAGCGCTTCCAACGCCGCCAGCGCCACCAGCGATGCGGCCCGCGAGTCCGATGCGGCCCGGGGGGTGGTGAACAGCGCCATCGGCAGCATCAACCGGCTGGTGGACGAAGTGCATGTGGCGGCCGGGGTCATCGAGCAGCTCGCCCACGAGACCGGCAAGATAGGCTCCGTGGTGGAGGTCATTCGCGGCATCGCCGATCAGACCAACCTGCTGGCCCTCAACGCCGCCATCGAGGCGGCCCGGGCGGGCGAGCAGGGGCGCGGCTTTGCGGTGGTGGCGGACGAGGTGCGATCCCTCGCGGGCCGTACCCAGCAGAGCACCAAAGAGATCAACGAGATGCTCCAGCGCCTGCAGGGCGGAGTGAAACAGGCGGTGGAGGTGATGCAGGCCAGCGAGGCACGCAGCCAGGAGACGGTGCAGGAGGCGAGCCACATCGCCAGCTCCCTGGACAGCATGGTGGCGGCGGTCGGCACCATCTTAAATGCGAAAGGGGACTCCCTCCGACGTAGGTGGGAGGGGAATTTCGCCGGGGCGTCAGCCCCGCTGGT
>NZ_JAPCIY010000086.1:0-16071 GCF_027707645.1 Aeromonas sp. QDB30
GGTAGTGTGGCATTCGCCATGCGAGAGTAGGACACTGCCAGGCACCCAATACAAGAAACCCCGCTCACTCGAGCGGGTTTTTTTTATTGCCTGAAATTTATTTTTTAGATAATAAGTCTGGATAATGCTAAAAATACAGTTTATTACATCGGTAAACATTGCTATTCAGCCAGTATCACTGCCTTTCAAACGGCTCAATCTCTCTTTCTCACCAGGTTGAGCGTCAAGTATCTCCGGCTCAAACGCTATTCCCTTCCTTGATAATCACTATCGCCGGAAACGGGAGTGACAAGTACTTCAGGATCCATAGACTGTTTCTTTCATGTACAAGGAGCTGTCTATGTTGGGGATCCACGATCTGGCGTTGTTTGTCGTTTCTGGCCTGCTGTTGAACATGATGCCTGGGCCTGACTCCCTGCTCATAATGCTGCGCAGCGGCTCCCAGGGCTGGCGTGCAGGGTCCATGGCGGCATTGGGTATCGGGACAGGTACCATGGTGCATGTGTTGGCGGCGGCGCTGGGACTGTCTGCCCTGTTGAGTGCCTCCGCCGAGCTGTTTGCCGTCATCAAGCTGATGGGGGCGCTCTATCTGGTCTATCTCGGTGTGTCCATGCTCTGGCAGAGGAGTGGCACTTCAACGTCTGTGGATGGGGCTGTGGCGCTGCCTGCGCTCTCTTATGGGCGCATCTTCCGGCAGGGGTTGCTCACCAATGTCCTCAATCCCAAGGTGGCGCTCTTTTTTCTCGCTTTTGTGCCCCAGTTCATCGATCCCGCTTCACCGCAAAAGGCGATGGCATTCATCGTGCTGGGCTGCATCTTCAATCTCAACGGCATGATCTGGTGCCATCTGCTGGCGTTTTCCACCGCGTTTGCAAGCCGCAAGGTGCGACTACCCACCCGGGTGGCCACCTGGCTGAATCGTGTGATGGGGGGGCTGTTCGTGGGGCTTGGTATCAAGCTGGCGGTGGAGTGAGCAGGTAAACACCGGGCATAGAAAAAGGCGTATCCCATCGCTGGGATACGCCTTCGTCTGCACTGCAGCAGAATGACCGGGATCAGTTCATGCCGTAACGCTTGAGTTTCTTGCGCAGGGTGCCGCGGTTGATGCCCATCATCACGGCGGCGCGAGTCTGGTTGCCACGGGTGTACTGCATGATCACGTCCAGCATGGGAGCTTCGACTTCGGAGAGAACCATATCGTACAGATCAATCACTTCCTGACCGTTCAACTGGGCCAGGTAGTTACGCAGGGCCTGTTGCACAGAGTCACGCAGGGGGCGTTGGGTCGGCTCGGCAGCGTGATTGTGAGTAGTTGTTACCAATGCATCAGAAGTCAGGGTTTGTTCGAACATATTCGGTCGGCTCTTTAGTTATGCGTTAACCTAATCCATCGAAATACGCTTCGAGTGCCTCGAGTTGTGCGTCTGCACAATCCAGGGCATTGAAGTGCTTACGGAATTCTCGGCCCGCCTCTTCTTCATCCAGATACCAGCCCACGTGTTTACGGGCAATGCGCGCTCCCAGATAGGCACCGTAAAACTGGTGCAGATTGGTGACATGCTCGTTCATCAGGGTGCGAACCTCTTCCCTGTCGGGAGGCGGCAGCTTGGTGCCCGTTTCAAGAAAATGGCGGATTTCCCGGAAAATCCAGGGTCGTCCTTGCGCAGCACGGCCGATCATCACGGCGTCGACACCGGTATAGTCGAGGACATACCGGGCTTTCTCCGGGCTATCGATGTCGCCATTGGCGACAACAGGAATCGATACGGCCTGCTTAATCGCCCTGATAGTGTCGTACTCCGCTTCGCCCTTGTAGAGGCAGGCACGGGTACGACCATGCACGGCAAGGGCCGCGATACCGCAATCTTCGGCGATTCGGGCGATCTCCTCGCCATTGCGGTTATCCGGATCCCATCCTGTGCGGATCTTCAAGGTGACAGGTACTTCCACCGCATCCACCACGGCCCGGCAGATGGATCTGACCAGGTCTGGCTGACGCAGCAGGGCGGAACCTGCCAGCTTCTTATTCACTTTTTTTGCCGGACATCCCATGTTGATGTCGACGATCTGAGCGCCCTGCTCCACGTTGTAGCGGGCAGCAAACGCCATCATCTCGGGGTCGGCACCGGCAATCTGGACCGATCGCAAGCCGCCTTCAGCAGAGTGATCCATTCTCATCCGGGTTTTCTGGGTATCCCAGACATCCGGGTTGGCCAGCAGCATCTCGGAAACGGCCATACCGGCTCCCAAACGTAAACAAAGTTCACGAAATGGTCGGTCTGTTACACCGGCCATGGGGGCCACGATCAGGGGAGTTTCAAGCGTGTGGGGACCTATCTGCATTCCACGGTTACCATCGGCTTAGGGCGGCGTATATTACGCATTTTTTAGTCAGGAGAAAAGGTTAGTATTTGAGCGTCAGCCATTTTTTTCTGAAAAAAACGTCGCGCTAAGGCTTGCAAATTCAGGAGTGCTTGAAAATCGGACATATTGTCTGTGACCATGGTCAGGAGGGCGCGAGTGAGGGAGATGGTGATTTGTGAGTCTCCCTCTCAAGCCGGTTTAGGCTATGATAGCGGGCCTGAATTGAGCAAAGACTCTACACAATTTCATTACAAACGGATCGGGGATGTATGACGGCAAAGTTCATCAAGTCGCTCTGCCCATGCCTGCTGGGTATCGTGCTGGGGTCGGCTCAGGCGCAGACGGTCAGCTTTACCGAGGCCTGGAGCCGGGTCATCCAGCAGGATGACGGCTTGGCGGCAGAGCAGGCCGGGGTGGAGCGGGCCCAGCAACTGCGGGAGGCGGCCAAGGCCATGTACCTGCCCAAGGTGGATGTGGGGGCCAGCTATACCCATCTCGATCAGCCGATGGAGCTGGACATGCTGGATCTCAACCCCATCGCCAATCATCCGGAATTCGGCAAGGTGCTGGGGCCTGTGATGCAGGCACTCAACCTCAGCCCGAGCGATTTCGTCACCCCCCTCACCAAGCAGAACGTGGTGACCAGTTCGGTCAAGATGCTATGGCCGCTCTTTACCGGCGGGCGCATCGATGCGGCCCAGGATATTCGTCAGGCCCAGGTGAGCGAGGCTGAGCAGTTGCTGGTGCTCAAACAGCAGTCCACCTTCGAGAGCCTCTCCCAGACCTACTTCGGGGTGGTGCTGGCGGCGCAGGTGGTGCAGACCAAGCAGGAGATCGAGCAGGGACTGGCACACCATCTGGATCATGCCAAGAAGCTCGAAGCCCAGGGGCAGATCGCCAAGGTGGAGCGCCTTTCGGCCCAGTCTGCCTATGACAGGGCACGTATCGATACCCAGAAGGCCAGGCGCAGCCTGGAGATCGCCCAGCTAGCGCTCGGCCACATGCTCAAGCTCAAGCAGGCTGAGCCCAATACCGCCCTCTTCATCAACGAAGGGATGCCAGCCTTGTCTCCCTTTGTGGAGGAGACCCTGTCGGTGCATCCCGGTCTCAAGCTGTTGACGGCCAAGAAGGAGCAGGCCCAGGGGATGATCAAGCTGGAGAAGGGCAAATACGCCCCCGAGCTCTTCCTGTTCGGCAACTACAACCTCTATGAAGATGATTCCATTGTCTCCAAGACCACACCGGACTGGCTGGTTGGTGTCGGGGTCAGCATGCCGCTGGTGAGTCGTGATGGCCGCTCCGAGACGGTCCAGGCAGCCAAGAGCGCCGAACTCCAGGTCAACCTGCTGCAAGCCAAGACCCGCCAGGATCTGGAGCTGCTGGTCGAGAAGACCTGGCGCGAGGCTGCCCAGGGACTGGAGGAGTATCACTCTCTCTCCTCGACCCAGGCGCTGGCCGAGGAGAACGTGCGGTTGCGTGACAAGGCATTCGGTCAGGGGCTCTCCACTTCCCTCGATGTGGTCGATGCCCAGACCCAGCTTGCCGGGGTCAAGACCCAGCGCGCCGCCGCCGCCTATCAATACGTGATCTCTCTAGCCCGCCTGTTGGCACTCTCCGGTCAGATGAACAGGTTCAACCAGTATCAGCATGGCCAGGCGATCGAGGTGAACTCATGATCGCGCGCTCTTCCACTCCGTTATTCATGTCCGTTTCGACCGTCAAGGGTCGCCCGTTTGCCGAGGTGAATTCATGAGTCATCCCCCCATCAAGAAGAAGATGAGCCAGGGCAAGCCCTGGCTGCTGCCACTGGCGCTGGTATTGCTTGTGCTCTGGCTTGGCTGGCGCTTCTGGCTGGCCTATCAGCCGGAGCCGGTGCGTCTGCAGGGGCAGATAGAGGCGCAGCAATATTCGGTTTCTTCCAAGGTGGCGGGCCGCATCGACGAGGTGCTGGTGAAGAAGGGGGATCAACTGGCCAGGGGCCAACTGGCGTTCACTCTGGCGAGCCCGGAGATCGAGGCCAAGCTGAGTCAGGCCAAGGCCGGGCAGGCCGCGGCTGGTGCCATGGCCGAAGAGGCCGAGAAGGGGGCGCGAGTGCAGCAGATCGCGGCCGCCAAGGATCAGTGGCAACAGGCCAAGGCGGCTGCCCTGCTTCATGGCAAAACCTACGAGCGCATTGCCAGCCTGCATCGGGACGGCGTGATGTCGCTGCAAAAGCGTGACGAGGCCTGGACGGCCTGGCAGGCGGCGAAGTACAGCGAGGGCATGGCCTGGCAGCAATACCAGATGGCACTGGAAGGGGCGCGGGAAGAGACCAAGATAGCGGCCCGCGAGCAGGCCAAGATGGCGGCTGGCGGAGTGGCGGAAGTGGAAGCCTATCTGGCCGATACCCGCATCGCCAGCCCCCACGAGGGGGAAGTTGCCCAGGTGCTGTTGCGTAGTGGCGAGCTGGCTCCCCAGGGCTTCCCTGTGGTGACCTTGCTCGACATGAAGGATGCCTGGGCCCAGTTCCATGTCCGTGAGGACCTCTTGCCAAGGTTCCCGGTCGGTACCGAGTTTGATGCCCGTATTCCCGGCCTGGGGGATCAGCTGGTGCGCTTCAAGGTGACCCATGTGGCCGTGATGGGGGATTTCGCCACCTGGCGTGCCACCGACACCCGCCAGGGGTTCGACATGAAAAGCTTCCAGGTGGAAGCGCGCCCCTTGCAGCCGGTTGACGGGCTGCGGGTCGGCATGAGCGTGCTGGTCGAGCTCTGATGGGGCGCGAATGGCGGTTGCTCTGGCAGGACCCGTTCGGCCGGGCGCTGGCGAGCTGGGTCCCCTTGGTGCTGATAGGGATCCTGTGCTGGATCTTTTCAGCCGGCCTGGCGCGGGATCTCAAGGTCGGTCTGGTGGATCTGGATCGCAGCACCCTCTCCCGACAACTGGCGCTCTCTCTCGATGGCTCCGCCGGGCTCAAGATAGCGCAGCAGTTTGACGCCATCGACGAGGGGGCCAGGGCGCTGCGTGGGGGAGACATCTATGCCCTGGTGGTGATCCCCCATCACCTGGAGCGGGATGCCCGCGAGGGGACCCAACCCAGGGTGACCGTGTTCAACAATGGCCAGTTCATCCTGATTGCCAAGCTGGTCAACTCCGCACTGGCCCAGGTGGTGGGAACTCTTAATGGCCAGGTGGGCGTGCTCTCGGCCATGGCCGACGGCAAGACGCTGCCCGGTGCCCTGGGACAATCCGTACCCATTGCGAGCCAGGTTACCGCGCTCTACAACATCAATTCCAGCTACGCCCAGTTTCTGCTGAGCGCCCTGCTGCCTGCGGTGTGGCAGATCCTGGTGGTGCTCTATGGCCTGAACGCCCTGGCCCGCACCGATCGCCTCGGGTTGGACTGGACCACCAGAGGGGTCTGGTTCGGCCTCTGGCGTACCCTGCTACCCCACGTGCTCATCGGCTGGGGGTGGGGTCTGGCGTGGAGTCTGCTGCTGTTCAAGGGGCTTGGGTACCCCATGCAAGGCAGTTGGCTGGTGCTGACGGCGGGGCTGGGACTGGCGTCGGCCGCTTGCGTCACCATGGGGGCCTTCTTCTACGCCATCATCCGGGATCCGGCGCGGGCGCTCTCTCTGGCCGGCGCCTACACGGCGCCGGGATTTGCCTTCATGGGGGTCACCTTTCCGATCAGTGCCATGGGTGATGTGGCCCAGTTCTGGCGCAGCCTGCTGCCCATCTCCCACTATGTGGAGCTGCAGATCGGGCAAACCAATTATGGTCAACCGTTGACGGCGGCCCTGCCCCAGCTCGGGGCTCTGCTGCTGTTTCTGCTGCCCCTGTTGCTGGTGGTACACCGCTACCGGACGCCGTCGGGCGCGGCCCTGCCCCATGAGGAGTCCAGGCCATGATGGGATTCTGGGATCTGGTGCGCCTTGAGCTGCGCACCCTCTTGGCGGATCGTGCCATCATGCTGACCCTGTTTGGCGGCGTCTTCTTCTACTCCTTCCTCTACCCCCAGCCCTACCTGCACCAATTGCCCAGGGAAGAGCCCGTGGCGGTGGTCAACGAGGATGGCAGCCAGCTTTCCCGCCAGCTGGAGTTTATGGCCGATGCCACGGCGCAGGTCAAACTGGTGGCCCGTGCCGGTTCGCTCGACGAGGCCCGCCAGATGATGCTGACCGGCAAGGCGAGCGGCATCTTGCACATTCCCCGCCACTTCTATCGGGATCTTATGCTGGGCAGGAGCGTGACCCTGGGTTATGCCGGGGATGCTTCCTACTTCCTGGTCTATGGCACCATTGCCGAAGGGCTGGCCCAGGCGGGGGGCACGCTCGCCGCTCAGGTGAAGGTGGCCAGGCTGCTGAGCCAGGGCGAGGCGCTGCCCCAGGCCGCCATGGGCTGGAACGCGGTGGCCCTCAATGTGCTGCCGGTATTCAACTCCACCATGGGCTATGTGAACTACGTTGTGCCTGCGGTATTCGTGCTGATCCTGCATCAGGTGTTGCTGATGGGGACCGGCATCCTGGGAGCGACCCAGAACCAGCGCAGCCGCCGTGGCGAGTCAGGCTACTGGCAACATGCCCCCGTGCCGGCCTTGTTGCTGGCCCGCACCCTGGTGGTGGGGGCTCTTTTCGTCCTTCCGGTGACCTACTTCTTCGGCTTCTGCTTCGATCACTACGGTATTGCCCGCACCGCTGTACCCGGCGAACTCTGGCTCTTTACCCTGCCGTTCCTGTTGGCCACCACCTGGCTCGGGATCGTGCTCGGCGCCCTGTTCACCCGCCGTGATCTACCGACCCAGGTGGTGCTTGTCTCCTCTTTGCCGCTGGTCTTCCTGGCCGGCTTTATCTGGCCCCTTGAGCTCATCCCGGCCCCCCTCAACTGGCTGGCCCAGTGGGCACCGAGCACGCCGGCCATCGAGGGATTACTGCGCCTCAATCAGATGGGGGCCGACTTTGCCCAGGTCTCCCGCTACTGGTGGCAGTTGTGGGGACTGGCGCTGCTGTATGGCGCTCTGGCGTGCTGGTTGCTCCGCTGGCGTCAACCGTGCCCTGCAACGCGGTCGGATGATGGGGCGACAGCGTCTTCCACCGACTAGGCTGTGTTCTTAAAGTGATGAAGATATATTCTCACATCTTCTCAACAGCTTAAGACCTATGCAGTGTCCCGTCGTTACCAGTTGACCGATGCACAATGGGGACTTATCGAGCCCCTTTTTCCATACCACCGCATAAGCGGACGTCCTACTCGCGAGCCACGCCAAGTGCTCGATGGCATTCTCTGGATACTCCACACCGGTGCGCCTTGGCGAGATCTGCCAGAACGTTTCGGCCCATGGAGTTCGGTCTACAACACCTTTCGACGTTGGCAGAGTACAGGTCACATCGATGCCATCCTTGAAGCGCTGCAACTACATCTCAATGAAGAAGGGTTCGACCTGTGGTGCATTGACGGCTCCAATGTCAGGGCATCCAAAGATGCTGCCGGAGCGCGTAAAAAAACACTCCGGTGAATCAAGCGCTTGGTCGCTCGCGTGGAGGTTTTGGCAGCAAAATTCACTTGGTCACTGATGGTCATGGTTTACCGCTGGGGTTCTGCCTTTCACCGGGGCAATCAGCGGAAATCAGATATGCGACAAGTGCGCTGGCCATGGCAAGGATACCGACCTCATCAGGCCGTTATCGCACGCGTCCAGCGCATCTTGCCGCAGATAAGGCCTATAGCAGCAGGGCTTTGCGGGCCGAACTCCGGCGCAGAGGGATAAAAGCAGTCATCCCGCAGCGCAGCGACCAGCAGCGGCACCATAAGGGACGACCTCTGGTATTAGACAAAGCTCGTTATCGCAGGCGAAATGTGGTCGAGCGGTGCTTCGGATGGCTGAAGAAGTTTCGCCGATTCTCAACGAGATATGAAAAGCTGGCGGGAAGTTTTGCTGCTTTTATCAAGCTGGCTTTCTGCCTTCGTTACTTACGAGAGCTATTGGTGGACATAAAACCAGCATTTTGAGAACGCAGCCTAGACCCCTTGCAACAACACGGTCAGCCACTGGGCTGACCGTGTTGCCATTCACAGGGATCATGGCTGATTCAGACCCGGATCGCCGATGGCATAGATCTGGCCGCACGCCTCCTGGTCGGTGAGCAGTTGCAAACCCCGTATCGCCACATCCTGGCGCCTGACCAGGCCATGCCTCTCTTGCCCTTGGCTGAGGATGGCCTGACCCGTGGGCTCCCCATCCTGCAACCCTGCGGGGCGTAAAATGGTCCACTCAAGGGTGCTTGTCTGCAGCCAGCTTTCCGCCAGGCTCTTGAGGCGTACCTCGTGTCCGAAGGCGGCGCGAGCCCGCTCGGGCAGGTATTGCCAGCTGTCGCCACAACCGAGGGAGGTAACCAGCAGCAGGCGGCTGAGCCCGGCGCGCTCCATCTCGTCGATCACATGGCGGTTGCCCTGATAATCCACCGGTGCACTCTGGCGAAAGCTGCCGAGGGTGGAGACTACCCGGGCATCCCTGCCCGCCAAGCGGCAAGCCTGGGCCACGGCCAGGGGGTCCAGGGCATCTCCGATGACGACCTCGACCCCCAGGGTATGCAGCTCGCTGGCCATATCGGCATGGCGCACCAGGGCAACGACCCTGTGGCCCAGTTGCAGTGCGTGGTCGGTGAAGGCGCGGCCCAGTCCGCGACTGGCACCGAAGATGAGTGTGGTTGGCATGACAGGCCCTCTCGAACAAAAGAGCAAGCCTAGAGCCTGGATGGTTCTCTGTAAATGAGAGTGGTTTTTATTTGTGAGGTGCAGGGGATATGAAGGGCCGGACATCAGGGACGCCGGCCCGACGGGATCAACCGTTGTAATGGCCGATGCTGGGACGGCGGCTGGGTCCGCTCAGGTGGATGTCCACCGGATTGAACGCCTTGATCGCCTCATAGCTGAAATCACCGATGGCCTGATGCAGGCTCTGGGGGCTGTGGTTGGTGATGATGATGACGCTTTTGGACAGGTTGCGACGACGGCGCAGCAGGTGGCCGAGGAAGCTGGACTGACTCTCCGCCATCTTGGCACGGTTGGCCGCCACCTCGTCGATGATCAGCAGGTCCACCTCTTCCAGGGCGCGGCGGTACTGGTTGCGCTCCTCCTGATCCTGGATGACGTTGAAGAAGAGCCTGTCCACGATGGAGGCCCACTGCTGGAAGATCACCGACTTCTGGTGGCGCGCGATCAACTCGTGGGCCACGGCGCCCGCCAGGGTGGATTTGCCGGTGCCGTAATCGCCGTAGATCAGCATGCAGCCCCCGCCGCTCTTCTCCCAGTGCTCGAAACCGCTGATGAAGTAGCGGGCTGTCTCGATGGGGTATTGCAGGGCCGGGTCACCGGAATCCATCTTGTCGAAGATCCAGTCCGGATTGAGGTCGGCCTGGGCGATCAGCTTCTGGATCCGCTCCTGGCGGGCGGCCTTCTGCAATTCGCGTACTTCGGCATTGGCCTTGGCGTCGTACTCCTTGCGCAGGGTCTCGTAGTCGTACTGGCTGCCGCCGGTTGCGGCCCGCAGTCGGAGAATACGTTCCTGCAGGCTGCTGACGTGACGCTTGAGCTCGGGATCATGAGCCCGTTGCTCCTGTCTGGCCTTGGCGATTTTCTGGCGTTTGGCCTCGATCTCTTCCAGTGCCTGGCGCATCGGGTCGTGCGGATCTGTCATGGAATTCTCCTTCTGCTAGGGCTGTGGCTGGATGGGCGTGCACTTCGTGGCCGCCTGGTATCAATCATTCTCCGGCTCCTGAGCTTGTGCCAGCCGTTTGGCCTCATCGATCATCTCTTGCGCCCGGCGGCTCGGGCCAGCCTCTACCGGGGCTGGCGCGACCTGCTGGTACCCGGTGACCACGGTCGCCGGACGGCGGGCGTAGCGCCGACTCTTGATGGCCCGAATAAATTTCAACATCCACTGGTGCTGGGAGTCGAACACCTCGGGGCGGCCGAGCCAATAGGCGATGAACTCCCCGAGATCCTCTTCGCTGTAGCTGGCATCGATCACCCCGCACAGGCGTGCGAGAGCAGGCAGTTCTTCGTCCGGACGCCACTGCAGGTGCATCTGGAACGGGCGTGCCGGCAGAGGGCTGCGCACCCGCTGGCTCAGCAACGGCAACTGGAAAGGGCACTGGTGGTAGTGCTCACTGTCAGCCTGGGCCTCGACCTGAAGCAGTTCGGCCTCCATCAGCTCGTCGAGCAGTTCGGTCAGCTGGCGAGCGTTGACCTGATAGCTGAAACCACCGGAATTGCCCGGATCGACGACAGCCAGTGCCCGGCCAAGCTCGGGATAGTTGAGTCGGGCCAGCCGATTTTCCAGCACCAAGCGGCGCAGTTGCAGGGTATAGAGGCTGCGGGCCGGATGGGAGAGTCTGGGATGGGCGAGGGCGCTGTATTCGGCTGGCGTCATGGTCTGCTTCACGATCTGGAGTGGAGGGCATTATCCCTCATGGCGGTGCCTCATACAATTCATGGTGCCGACCTGCGAGAGAACGGCTGCCGGGCGACGGTTGCCGATCATCTCTGCGCAAGGGGGCGAGCAAAATAGTCGGACCATTTCAAACGCTTGGCAGATACCAAGGCCAACCTGGCTCGCTGCTCGACAATATTGTGTGGCGGTATCCAGCGCCCATGATCTAGTCTTAATGCTCAAATAACCATTTGACTAATAAGAGCTTTGTCAAGATGTCAAAAGCCGGACTACGGATCTTGGTGGTAGAAGACGAAGCGGTTTTTCGCCACTCACTGGTATCTTATCTCGAGCACGACGGGGCCTGCGTCTTTCAGGCAGAAGACGGGATTGAGGGGCTCTCTGCCGCAGCGCTCTATCACCCCGATGTGGTGTTGTGTGATCTGAACATGCCGAACATGGATGGCCATGAGGTGATTGCCTGCCTCACCGCCCGCTATCCACAGGTGCCCGTCATCGTCATCTCCGGTCAGGATCAGATGGCTGCGATCGAGCGTGCGCTGCGGGCGGGGGCCAAGGACTTCTTCATCAAACCGGTGAATGACTATGAGCAGATCCGCCGCAGCATCGAGCAATGCCTGACAAACCTCGGGCATCAGAGCCAGCAGCTGGAACTGATGGAGCACATCGACTTCTTCCGTGGCCACGATCTGGCGAGCAGCCGGCTGCTCGCCTGGTTGTCCCCCCCTGGCATGCAGGAGTGGGGGCCCTGGCAGGTCACCTTTGCTGGCATGGGCAATCTCTTCATCCCGGATACCTTCAAACTGGACGACAAGCTGCTGGTACTGGTGATGGAATTGCCCATCCTCGGTGTGGATGCGGCCTTCTGTGGTGCCTTGGTGCGATCCCTGATGAACGGCCCCTACCGCCAATACCAGCAACAAGAGAGCCTGCTGTTGACCCAGCCACACCGATTGCTGGATTACCTCAATCTGCAACTGCTGGAGTCGGGCCTGCGTCACTCCTTTGCCATGGCGGCCCTGCTGTTCGATCAGGAGGATGGGCTGCTTTTTGCAAATGCCGGGCTCACCTCACCTCACTGGTTGATGCGTGCAGGGGGGTTGCCGCTCGGCTTGATGCGCAGCAGTCGCTACACGTTGCACAGGCGAAGTTGGCACGAGCCCTTTGATCTGCAGTTTCGCAGTGACAGCGGCAGCGCCCTGACGATGCAGGTTCGTCACCACTGACGCTGTGAAGTGAACACATGCAAACAGGGCGCCCATGGGCGCCCTGTTTGGTCTCTGCTGTCCTGACCGGTCAAACGGTCGCGGACTGCAGTTTCTGCTCTTGTTCTTCGGGCTCTTTGGCCGGGCCTTCGGCACCGTGCATCCAGTAGACCAGGCGGTTGGCCATGGTCAGCAGGATGAGGGCGCTGATCACGGCGGCCAGTGCGATGCCACCGAAGATGGCCATGGCACCGGACTCGCCGACGAAGGAGCCGATGAAGCCGGCGGCATAGTTGGCCAGGGCCACGAAACCGAACCAGGCACCCATCATCAGGGAGGCCAGGCGCAGCGGAGCCAGCTTGGTCACCATGGAGAGACCGATGGGAGAGAGGCAGAGCTCGCCCAGGGTATGGAACAGGTAGGCACCGACCAGCCAGAACATGGAGGTCTTGACAGCCTGATCACCACCTTGCTCCAGCACGGCACCGATCATGAACAGGAAGCCGACGGCCAGGAACAGCAGGCCCATGGCGAATTTCACCGGGGAGTTCGGCTCTTTCTTGCCGAGCTTGATCCAGATGGCGGCCACGACAGGGGCCAGGGTGATGATGAAGAAGGGGTTCAGGGACTGGAACCAGGCTGTCGGCACTTCGAAGCTGCCGATCATGCGGTCGGTATACTCCTGGGCATACAGGTTCATCAGACCACCGGCCTGCTCGAAGCCGGCCCAGAAGATGATGGTGAACAGGCCCAGTACCAGGATCACCTTGATGCGATCCACTTCCTGTTTGGTCAGGGGCGCTTTTTGCTCCTTGGAGCGTTGCAGGGCGGCACGCTGGGCGGCGGGCACACGGCCGATGTCGCCAAGGAAACGCTGGGCCATGGTGGCCTGCACAACCAGGGAGAGCAGCATGCCGATACCGGCGCTGACGAAGGCGGCTTGCCAGCCATAGGCGGTGGCGGCGGCGCCGCAGATCACGCCGGCCAGCAGGGAGCCCAGGTTGATGCCCATGTAGAAGATGGTGAAGGCGCCGTCACGACGGTGATCCCCTTCTTTATACAGGTCACCCACCATGGTGGAGATGTTCGGTTTGAACAGGCCGTTGCCCACGATCAGCAAGCCAAGGCCGGCATAGAAGACGGTGTTGACCATGTCAGGGAACATGGCGTGAGGCAGTGCCAGGGTAAACTGGCCGGCGGCCATCAGCACGGCACCGAACAGGATGGCACGGCGCTGGCCCAGGAAGGTATCGGCGAGCCAGCCGCCGATGACGGGGGTGATGTAGACCAGACCGGTATAGATGCCGTACAGCTTGAGGGCGTCGGCCTGGGTCCAGCCCATGCCACCGTTGGCGGTCAGGTCGGTCAGATAGAGGACGAGCACGGCACGCATGCCGTAATAGGAGAATCTCTCCCACAGTTCGGTACTAAAGAGCAAAAAAAGCCCTTTAGGGTGACCTAAAAAGGTCCCTTTGGACGGGTTATTCATTGGAACTTCCACCTGTGTCTTATATTTTTTTAGAAATTTTATGCAAGGGCTAGGAACAAGCCTTAATCCTTATAGAACAAGCGACTTTAAATTACAATATTATGATTTAGCGATATTTTATCTATCAATGGTTGAATATTTGTTTATAAAATGAAAAAGGGCATCGAATGATGCCCAGTTTTTTATTCTGCTTATCTTGTAAATATTCAGAGATTACAGCTCTTTGGCAAACTGCTTCAGCCAGCTGGTGAATTCTTTGCTGAGTTCCCGATGGCGCACGGCGTATTCCACATTGGCCTTCATGTAACCGAGCTTGCTGCCGCAATCGTGGCTGCGTCCCTTCATGAAGTAGGCATTGACCTGCTCCTTTTCCATCAGCATGGCGATGGCATCGGTCAGCTGGATCTCGTCGCCGGCACCGGCCGGGGTTTTTTCCAGCAAGGGCCAGATATTGGCCGAGAGGACATAGCGACCGACCACGGCCAGGTTGGACGGGGCTTCATCCCGGGGTGGCTTCTCGACGATGGCCTGCATCGGCAGGGACATGCCTTCGCTCAGGGCCTCCCCCTTGATGTCGGCGATGCCGTATTTGTCCACTTCGCTCTCGGGGACGGCTTCCACCATGATCTGGCTGATCTGCTCCTCTTCGAACAGATGCACCATCTCCGCCAGGTTGTCCTGCTTCAGATCGCTGGCCACCTCGTCGATGAGCACATCCGGCAGCAGAACGGCGAAGGGTTGATCCCCGATGAGGGGGCGGGCACACAGTACTGCATGGCCCAGGCCTTTTGCTTCCCCTTGACGCACGTGCATGATGGTCACGTCTTTGGGACAGATGTGCTGAACCTCTTCCAGCAGTTGGCGCTTGACCCGCTTCTCCAGGGTCGCCTCCAGCTCGAAGCTCTTGTCGAAGTGGTTCTCGATGGAGTTCTTGCTTGAATGGGTCACCAGGATGATCTCCTTGATGCCGGCGGCGATGGCTTCGCGCACCACATACTGGATCAGCGGCTTGTCGACCACGGGCAGCATCTCCTTGGGGATGGCCTTGGTGGCGGGCAGCATGCGGGTACCCAGACCGGCAACGGGGAGAACGGCCTTGCGAACAACGAGCGGTGTCTTTTTCATGGAGTGAGTCCGAAGATACAAAGTGGGCTCATGATACCCGAAGAAAAATAGGGCAGCCACAGGCTGCCCTCGGGATGATAGGGATTCAAACCGGTTACTTGACGATAATCATGTCTCGGTTTGCTTCCAGCGTGGCCGATCCGATGCCACTGACGTCCGCCAGTTGATCGACGGAGGTGAACTTGCCCTGCTTCTCTCTGTGGTCGATGATGGCCTGTGCCTTCTTCTCGCCAATGCCCTTCAGGGCGGTGAGCTCGCCGGCACTGGCGGTATTGAGATTGATCTTGCCGCTCTCCTTGACTTGGGTGGTGGCCACAGGCTTGGTCGCCGCCTTGTCGGCGGCCAGCAGAGGTTGGCTCAACAGGGGGAGGCAGCCCAGCAGCAGTGCGGCGATCAGGGTCTTCTTGTTCATATCGTCATGTCCTTATGTGGCGTTAGTGCCACATTTATCATTAGCTGTGTTGCGCCACTTTTTGTCTGTCAGTTTTGACACTGTATAAGTCAGTGCAAACGGCTATAAGCCGAAGATACTCACTCGGTTACACTGACCAACCCTTTGAGCGAGAACTCTTTTCCATGTATCTACCCGCCATTTCCGAACTGGAGCCCATCGCCCGCGCCGCCGGTGAGGCCATCATGTCCATCTACAGCCAGCCCTTTGCGGTGGAGTACAAGCAGGACGAGAGCCCGCTGACGGCTGCGGACAAGGGGGCCCACGAGGTGATCGTTCAGGCGCTGGCGCGTCTCACTCCCGATATCCCGGTGTTGTCGGAAGAGTCCTCCCCCGAGGTGATGGCTGCGCGACTCGGCTGGTCCCGCTACTGGCTGGTGGATCCTTTGGATGGCACCAAGGAGTTTGTCTCCCGCAACGGCGAGTTCACGGTGAATATCGCCCTGATTGAGCAGGGGACCCCGCGCTGGGGGCTGGTCTATGCCCCGGTACTGGACAAGCTCTGGTATGGGGGCAAGGGGATTGGCGCCTGGCGTGTGGCTGATGGCAGGCACGAGACCATCCAGACCCGTCCTCATGACGCTGGGCAAGTGTGGCGCGTGGTGGGCAGTCGCAATCACCTGTCGCAGGAGACACTCGAGTATCTGGCCCGTTTTGGCGAACTGGAGCGGGGCGAGATCGAGCTGGTCTCCATGGGCAGCTCTCTCAAGTTTTGCATCATTGCCGAGGGGGAGGCCGAGCTTTACCCGCGGCTCGCACCGACCTGCGAGTGGGATACGGGGGCAGCTCAGGCGGTACTGGAAGGGGCGGGGGGCAGCGTCACCCAGCTCGATGGTTCGCCGCTTTGCTACAACAAGCCCGATATCCTCAATCCCTGGTTTGTGGCCAGGGCATGAGTCACCATCGGATGCGAAAAGGCCGGACAGTGTCCTAATGCCGATCAGTTAAGGATCCATTGACCGATCCTCAGGCTGTGTAAGAATCCGAAACTCCTTGTTGGGTTTCG
>NZ_JAPCIY010000087.1:0-15286 GCF_027707645.1 Aeromonas sp. QDB30
TATCGCGTTGAGGAGGCGCATCTTACGCTCCTCACTTCGAAAGTCAAGCGGTTGTTTTCGCTTTTCTTTCGGCGCTGACTTCCTAAGGAAGCTAGCTCATCAGGTTGGCGTGGTCCGCCGTGCTGGTAGGGGCGCATTATAGGGAGGCCGGTTACGATGACAAGGGATTTTTTGAAGAAAGTCACGGAAACTTCAAATTATCCAGTTAGAAACAACTTACCCAGTGTATATATACAATGTTATCCACAAGCTGATGATTTCAGCCCTCTTTTATTGGCATTTATCAGGATCTTCCTGGCTGAAGGAATGCCATACTGAAGCGGATAATTTGCCTCTAGTGGTCCATGGTAGCGTCTGGTCGTAAAGCTGGTTACCATGAAGGTGAATAGAGTGTTGCACCTTTTTTGCTTTCATTTACAAAAGGTCTTTAAAGATGAATTTATCCAAGTTTCCCGTTTATGTGCAGGCAGCAGTTCTTGCTCTGGTATTGGCGCTGCTCGGCTATCTGGTTGCCCAGGCCCTGCAGTTCTCTCTGAAAGTCGAAGTCATTTTTGCCGCCGGTCTGGCCATTGGCGGTTTCGTGGTACCGCTCTTCCTTAACCGTGCGCCTGCCACCGCCCTCGAACAGGCAACCAGCCAGGAGACCTGTACCTTATATGTAGGCAACCTGCCCTATCGCGCCAACGAGATTGCGGTGCGCGAACTCTTTGCCGAGCAAGGTCAGGTACTGTCAGTTCGTCTGATGAAGGACAAGGCCACCGGCAAACGCAGGGGCTTCGGGTTTGTGGAGATGCCTGTCGCCGATGCGGCCAAGGCCATCGCCGCGCTCAATGACAAGGAGTATCAGCAGCGCACCCTGAAAGTGCGTGAAGCAAATGACAAGCGGGACCGGGATGAGAAGGACGTCAACGACGTCGACGCCTGATATTCAGTACACCACTTCTTCGAGTGACGACAGCCCCCAAGCTTGCAAGGGGGCTGTCAGTTTCTGGGCCCCTGCATCCAGTCGCGTGCAGTAGGCACGCCCCGTCCCCTCGCCAGGCGCCTGGACCGACAGTGTCGCCAGCAGATGCGCCACCCGCCTTGCCACGGCAAGACCCGAATCGACCAGTTGGCATTCCGGCATCAGCTGTTTGATCTCTTCGTTGAGCAACGGGAAGTGGGTACATCCCAGCACCAGGGTATCCGGCCTCTCCTCCCCTTCCATCCAGTCTGCGAGCACCTCTCTGAGCAGGGCCATATTGACCGGCAACCCCGCCAGCTTGCGCTCGGCTTCGATAACCAGTTCGGTGGCCCCCTTCAGCAGCACATGCTTGCCCGGGGCGAACTGGGCGATGAGTTCATGGGTATAGTCACGGCTGACGGTGCCGGGCGTTGCCAGCAGACCGATGTAGCCGTTACGGGTCAGGGCGGCGGCAGGCTTGATCGCGGGGACCACGCCGACCACGGGAATGCTGAGTGCGGTACGCAGGGATGGCAGGGCAATGGTGCTGGCGGTATTGCAGGCGATCACCACCAGATCGATGGCGTGCTCGGCCACCATGTGGCTGACCAAGCCGGTGCAGGCAGAAATCAGCTCTGGTTCGCTCAACTCGCCATAGGGGAAGTGGGCGTTGTCGAAGCAGTAGAAATAGTTGTGTGCCGGCAGGGTGCGACGGATCTCCCCATAGACGGTCAAGCCGCCCATACCGGAGTCGAACACGAGAATATTGGCCACCAGAGCTCCCCCTTGGATGCGAGGCGGCGATCATACTCCCGCCAACGGCCAATAGAAAAGGCCCCGTACAAGACGGGGCCTCGCTTTTTCCTCTCTATATAAGTAGAGCAGCGGATCAGAGACGGTAGTCGGCGGTCAGCTTGAACTCGGTGCCCGGTGAGGCATAGCCATAGGCCGGAACATAGTCACGATCGAACAGGTTGTCGATGCGTCCTCCCAGGGTCAGCTGTGGCAGCACTTCGTAGCTGGCCCCCAGATTGACCAGGGTGTAGGAGCCCAGCACCACTCGCTCAGCCGGGAAGCTGCTGAAGTTCTTGTCATCCCGTTTGCCCACGTAGAGCAACTCGGTAGACAGATCGACCGGGCCCAGCTGCGCCTGGGTCAACCAGCTCGCCTTCTGCTTGGCACGGCGCAGCAACTGCTGGTCCCCCTCGTTCTTGTCTTCGGTCTTGGTGTAATCGAAGCTCAGATCGTGATGAAGCGGGCCGGTTTCCAGCCCAAGGGCCACTTCCACACCCCGGATCTCGGCATCCGTGTTACCCGGTTTGCAGGTGGAGAATGCACTCTGGCAGGAGATCAGGTTCTCGATCTCGTTGCGATAGAGGTTCACTGACCAGTCCCAGGCGGTGTAACGGCCGGAGAAGTCCAGCTCCAGGTTCTTGCTCTCTTCCGGCTTCAGATCCGGGTTCTCATAACCTGGGTAATAGAGGTCGAGGAAAGTCGGTGCCTTGAAGGCCGTGCCATAACTCAACCGGATGTTGTGGTTCTCATTAATGTCCAGCCCTGCTGCCGCAGACCAGGTGTTGTTGCGGCCATATTGATCGTTGTCATCGGTACGACCGGACAACTCACCCAGCAGCGCCTGCCAGCGGTAGCTCGCCACGGCGAACAGGCCCGTGTTGTCGCGATCTGGCGCATTGAACGACTGACCATAGCTGCGGGAATCTGACTTCATCTGTTCCTGCTGCCAGTCGGCACCACCGGTCAGGGACAAACCTTCCACACCGCTCCAGTTGTTGATCCAGGAGAAACGGGTCAGACCGGTGTGGATGGGCTCGGCACTGGACTCCCCATTGCTCTCCCACCAGCTCTTCAGCTTGTTCTCGCCGTAGCTGGCTTCCAGCCGGCTGCTCAGGGCGCCGCTCTGATACTTGAGACCGCCATCGTACTGGAAAGCCTGCACCCGGCTCTGATCCGACGACATATAGGGGTCGTCCATCTCGGTCTGGTTGTCATAGCCCTGGGCGTTGAAATCGGCGCTCCAGGCGTCGTTGAACGCGTGGTTCAGCCCGAACTGGCCGTTCAGGCTGTCAAAACCGTCCCTATCCGGCTGCTGGGCACCGGCGACCACGTCGAAGCCATCGGTGCGCTCATAGCCCACCAGCAGGTTCATGTCGGTCTGCTCGCCCAAGGCCTGCACTGTACGCACCTGACCCTGGCCGTAGCCATGGCTGCCCACGCCGCCCTTCAGGTGGGTTTCGCTGCCGTTCTTGGCCGAGGTCTTGGAGATGAGGTTGATAACACCACCAATGGCATTGGCACCATAGACGGCGGCGCGCGGACCGCGGATGTATTCGATGCGCTCGATATTGTCGAGGGGGATCTGGCTCAGATCCGGTGTGCCGGCCACCATGGCGGCAACGGGACGACCATTCATCAGCACCAGGGAGTGGTTGGAGTTGGTGCCACGGATAAACAGACTGCTGACATGACCGCGGCCACCCAGCGTCGTGATCTGTACCCCTGGCAGGGTCTTCAGCAGATCCGGCAGGCTCTGCACCTGGCGAGCCTCGATCTCGGCGCGCTCTATCACCATGACGGGGGCGAGCACGGTGCTGGCAGGTTGTTCCACCCGGTTGGCGGTCACCACCATGGTGGGATTGACGGGGATGGTCAGTTGTTGGGCAAAGGCTGCCGTTGGCAACAGGGCAGCCGCCAATAATGTCTTGGACATGAGAGATCCTTAAGTTCGCGTAAGCATCTACTTCGTGGCCGGTTTCTCTCGGCCCGAAATACGAACTTTGGCAGGTCTTCGGGCTTGGGGGCTGATGGCCTACGGCGACGGCTTCCCACCTGACGGCAGTGCCCTGATGTCGCTTCGTTCCCCCTTACCGCTGCGCGCCAGCTCCGGATTCTCACCGGATTCCCTTTTAAGCATGATGCGCCAAAGCGGGGGGATTATAGGCAGAGCCGTCTTGGATGTATAGCCATCCAGATTTCTATTTTTTATTTTCCAGTGCCGCCAATCGCTGGCTGGCCCCCTCCATCACCGCCTTCACGCCGGGGTGGGAGAGATGACGGCCGGCCGAGACCAGATAGTAGGAGAGGGTGACCTCGGGCAGGGTGGCAATCCGTTCGACACCATAGACGCGGGTTATCTCCTCCCCCATGGCGAGCGGAGCCGGAAAGATCCCCATCCCCGCCTTGCCAAACGACTTCATCAGGGCAGAGTCATCGAACTGGCCGACCAGGTGGGGATGGATACCCTGCTGGTGATACCAGACCAGCAAGCGATCATGAGTCACCGACTTTTCACCCGGGATCAGCACGGGCAACCCCTCCAGCGCGGCGGGAAACCCCTTGCGGGCCTGCGCCGCCAGCGCCGGGCTGGCAAACAGGGCCAGCGGGCTGCGCCCCAGCTCGTGGTTATAGCCGCGGATGCCGCTGTCGGGGGGCAGCGGGCGGTCGGTTAGCACCATGTCCAATTTGTGTCTGGCCAGCTCGCTGAAGAGCTGGTCGGGCCGCTCCTCATGGCAGATCAGCCGAAGCGGGGTCGCCAGTGCCATGGCCGGCGCCAGCAGTTCGAATGCCAGGGTACGGGGGACTGACGCGGTAATCCCCACCTGCATGGTCAGCTCCTGGCTGGCGTGGCGCAAGGAGTGCTCCAGCTCGGCGCCGAGCGAGAAGATGGCCCCGGCCTGTTCGAGCGCCTGGCGACCGGCCGCCGTCAGCACGAGCCGCCTGCCCACCCTGTTGAACAGCGCCACGCCGAGGGATTGCTCCAGCTCGGCCACCTGGCCGCTGATGGTCTGCGGGGTCAGATGAAGTTGCTGCGCCGCCCGCGTCACGCCACCGCTGCGGGCCACATGCCAGAAGTAGTAGAGCTGCTTGTAGTTGAGCATCGGACCCCTTATCAGTTTTTACCGAACAACCATCAATCAAAATCTGATTTTATCGAAGCATCATGCACTCTAGCATGCAACCACCCTGTGGACTGCTCCCGCGAGTCATCATGTTGGATGTTGTTGTTCTCTTTTTCCTGTTTGGCCTGCTGGCCGGTTTGATACGTTCCGAGCTCAAACTACCACCCGCCCTCTACGATACTCTCTCCCTCTTTTTGCTGCTGGCTATCGGCCTCAAGGGCGGCGTCGGGCTGGCCCAGCAATCCCTGCTCCCCCTGCTGCCCCAGCTGGCGCTGGTGATCCTGCTCGGCGTGGTGCAGACCCTGCTCGGTTTTGCCCTGCTGCGCATCAAGATGAACCGGATCGATGCCGCCGCCACCGCCGCCCACTACGGTTCGGTCAGCGTGGCCACCTTCGCGGTCGGGGTGAACTGGCTCACCGAGCGCGGCATCGACTTCGAATCCCAGCTCTCCATCTTCCTGGCAGTGATGGAGATCCCGGCCATCCTGGTCGGCATAGTGCTGGCGCGTGGTGTGAGTCGCCAGACCCGCTGGCGGATGCTGGCCCACGAGACTTTCCTCGGCAAGGGGGTCACCCTGCTGCTCGGCGGCATGGCCATCGGCTACCTGGCCGGACCGGAAGGGGTCGCTCCCCTCAAACCGCTCTTTGTCGACCTGTTCAAGGGAGCGCTGGCCCTGTTCCTGCTGGAAATGGGCCTCATTGTCGCGCGCCAGTGCCAGGACCTGCGCCGTCACGGTCTGTTCCTGCTCGGCTTCGCTCTGCTGATGCCGCTCGCTTCGGCCGGACTGGGATTGGCCGTCGGCAAGCTGATGGGGCTCTCCCTCGGCGGATTGACCCTGCTTGCCATCCTGGCCGCCAGCGCTTCTTATATTGCCGTACCCGCCACCCTGCGCATCGCCCTGCCCCAGGCCAATCCCGGACTGTCGCTGAGCGCCGTGCTGGGGGTCACCTTCCCGTTCAACATCATGCTGGGGATCCCGCTCTACCACAGCTGGGCCCGCCACTTCATGGAGTAGCCATATGCAGACCGAGACCCGCACCCTGTTGACCATAGTGACAGAGGCCACCCTGGAACCCACCCTGCTGCGCACCCTGACCCGAGAAGGGTTGCGCGGCTATACCATCACCGATGCCCGGGGCCGGGGAGACCATGGCGAACGCAACGCCAGCTGGAGTGAAAGCGGCAATATCAGGCTGGAGGCGATCTGCACTCGCGAGCAGGCCGAACGATTGATGGAACATATTAAGATCCGTTACTACCCCGATTACGCTATGATTGCGTTCCTGCAAACGGTCGAAATAGTGCGACCCGAGAAATTCTGAGCCGGCATGCCGGCTTGTTTTGCCAACCAGAGACAAACGTTTGACTGCAAGGAGTAGTAATGAGCACCCCTCCCCTGATCGGCCTGGTAATGGGCTCCGACTCTGACTGGCCCGTGATGCAGGCCGCCGCCCGCATCCTCAAGGAGCACGGCGTGCCCTATGAAGCGCGCGTCGTATCCGCCCATCGCACCCCGGATCTCCTGTTTGAATATGCCGCCAGTGCGCGCGAACGCGGCCTGCGCGCCATCATCGCCGGTGCCGGCGGTGCCGCCCATCTGCCGGGCATGCTGGCCGCCAAGACCACGATCCCGGTGCTGGGCGTGCCGATCCCGACCCGCCAGCTCAAGGGGATGGACTCCCTGCTCTCCATCGTGCAGATGCCCAAGGGCGTACCGGTCGCCACCTTCGCCATCGGCGAGGCGGGTGCCGCCAACGCCGGCCTGTTTGCAGTGTCCCTGCTCTCCGTCGCTCAGGACGGCGACGCTCCCCGTTATCATCAGCAGCTCGACGGCTTCCGCGCCAAGGAGCGCGATCGGGTGCTGGCCCTCACCCTGGAGGAGCCGGCATGATACTGCCTCCCGCTACCCTCGGCATGCTCGGCGGCGGCCAGCTCGGCCGCTATTTCGTGATGTCTGCCCACCGCCTCGGCTATCAGGTCATCGTGCTGGATCCGGATCCCGCCAGCATCGCCGGCGCCGCCGCCGACGATCAGATCATCGCAGCCTATGACGACGCCGATGCCCTGGCCGAACTGGCCCGCCGATGTGATGCCATCACCTGCGAGTTCGAGAACGTGCCCGCCACCTCCCTGGCCCTGCTGGAGCAGCACAAGCCGGTGCGCCCGGCCGCGAGCGCGGTGCGCGTCTGTCAGGATCGCCGTGAAGAGAAGGCCTTCCTGGCCCGTGCCGACGTACCCGTCGCGCCGAACCTGACCCTGCTGCCCCACGAGCCGCTGCCGGCCCTGTCGGACGACCTCTTCCCCACCATCCTCAAGACCGCCCGCGAGGGTTATGACGGCAAGGGGCAGTGGACCATTCACCAGGCCAGCGAGCTGCCGGCGGCTCTGGCCGCCAGCGGCGTACCCTGCGTGCTGGAAAAACGCCTGCCACTGGAAGGGGAGTTTGCCCTGACGCTGGCGCGCAGCCCAAGCGGTGCCATCAGCGCCCTGCCCCTGGTGCAGAACTGGCACAGCGGCGGCATCCTGGATCAGACCCGCTCCCCGGCCAACGTGCCCGCCCTGGAGGCCGAGGCCCAGCGCATCGCCGAGCACATCATCGCCGCCCTCGACTACGTGGGCGTGCTGACGGTGGAGTTCTTCCTGGTCGGCGGCCAGCTGCTGGTCAACGAGATGGCCCCCCGCCCCCACAATTCGGGTCATCCCAGCATCGACAACGCCGGCTGCAGCCAGTTTGAGCTGCAGGTACGCGCCCTGTGCGATCTGCCCCTGCCGGCAAAAGCCGAGGTGCAACCCGCCATCCTGCTCAACCTGCTCGGTGATCTGTGGCAAGACGGCACCCCGGACTGGGCCGGTGCCCTGGCCCTGCCCGGGGTGCACCTTCACCTCTATGGCAAGGGCGAAGCCCGCCCCGGCCGCAAGATGGGCCACGTCACCGTCACTGACCGCGACTGGGCGGCGGTCGAGGCCACCGCGCACCAGCTGCGTGCCCTGCTGGGTCTGCCTCCGCGCTGAGTCCACCCCTTGACATGCAAAGACCCGGGCCAAGGCCCGGGTCTTTTTTTATGACTTGAGAAGCGAGAGGGGTCAGGCCCTGTCGACAGCCGCAACGGGAGCCGGCAGGCGGATGGTGAGGGAGAGCACCAGGGCCACCACCAGCAACACCAGAATGAGGTTGAAGGTCGCCATGAAGCCGCCGAACAGGGAGGCCACGATGGAGCCGATGATGCTGCCCAGACCAAAGCCCAGATAGATGACGCCGTAGTTCTTGGTCAGGTTGTTGAGGCCGAAGAAGTCGCTCACCAGCGAGGGGTAGACGGTGATCGTACCGCCGAAGCTGAACGCCACACAGGCCACTGCCACGAAGAAGAGGTTGGCATTGAGCGGCACGAACAGCAGCAGCGCCATGCCCGCCAGGGTAATCAACTGGGCGATGGTGATGACCCGGATACGGGACATCTTGTCGGAGAGGATGCCCAGCACCAGCCGGCCGCCCAGGTTGGCCATGGCGATGATGGCGACGGCGTTGGCGGCGACCACGGCCGGCAAGCCCACCATCTTCTCGCCGATGTCCTTGGCTACGCCGATGACGTAGAGACCGCTCATGCAGGCGGTGAGGAACATCAGCGCCAGCATCCAGTACTGCGGCTTGCGCATCGCCTCGGCCAGGGTGAAGTCGCGATTCTCGCTCTGCTGCACGGCGGAGGCCTGCTGGGGCGCATCCTTCATCAGCATGCCACCCACCAGCACCATGGACATGGCGATCAGCCCCCACAGCTGGAAGGTGGTCTCAAGGCCATTGCTGGAGAGCAGCAGCAGGTTGATGTACTTGAAACCCAGGCTGCCGAGGCCATAAGCACCGATGGAGCAGGCGGAGATGAGCCCCTTGCGCTCCGGGAACCACTTCACACAGTTGGAGAGGGTCATCAGGTAGCCGGTACCGTCGGCAAAACCGACCAGGATGCCGGCGCAGAGGTAGAGCATCGCCAGGTTGCTGGCATGAGCGGTGAGGAAGAAGCCGATGCCGAGCAGCACGCCGGCGCCCAGGGTGACATTGCGCACCCCGAACCGCTCCTGCAGCTTGCCCGCCAGGGAGGAGGCCACCGCCAGGGAGAGGCTGAGCAGGCCGAAAGCGAAGGCGACCTGGCTGACCGGTTCGTCCAGCTTGTCGGAAAGCTGGGCGTTGAACAGGCTCCAGGTGTACACGGATCCCAGCGCGAACTGGGTGATGATGGTCCCCAACAGGGTGAGGTAGCGGGTGCGATTCAGATCGATGGTCATGATGCGTCTCGAGGAATGGCCTTAAGGAAACTGGGGCCACTATAGGCAAGACGCCACTCCCGCCGACCGATTAAGGCATGAAATGCAGATCGGCGGGAATGAATGACAATCAGAGCCGCATCAGCTGACGGAATGCCTTGATGTTGCTGCGGCTGACCGGCACCTCGAACGGCAGGTCATGGAGCCGGATGAGATAGGTGCTGTTGAACCAGGGCACTATCTCGCGGATCTTGTTGATGTTGACGCAGTAGGAGCGGTGGCAACGAAAGAACCCCTCGGCAGGCAACCGACTGACGAACTCGCTGAGGGTCATGGTCATCACGTAGCGATCGGTACGGGTGTAGACATGGGTCAGCTTCTCGTCGGCTTCCGCGTAGTAGATCTGCTCGCAGGGGGTGACGATGATGCGCTCCCCCTTCACCAGATTGACGGTGCGGTTCTGTGGCAACCCGGACTCCGCACCCTGGGGCTGGGACTTGCCCGCCAGTTCGAGCTTCTGCAGCAGATTGATGAGACGCGGCTCGTTGTAGGGCTTGAGGATGTAGTCGAACGCCTCCAGCTCGAACGCCTCCACCGCAAATTCCTTGTAGGCGGTGACGAAGACAATGTGGGGCGGATGGCTCGACTTGTGCAGGTTCTTGGCCAGCAGCAGGCCGTCGATGGAAGGGATCTGGATATCCAGAAACACCACATCCACCTCGTGATCCTGCAGGTATTTGAACGCCTCCAGCCCATCCTCGAAGCTCGCCACTATCTCGATCTGGCTGTGCTGATTCACCAGATAGATCAACTCCTCGCGGGCCAGATACTCATCTTCCACAATGATCGCTTTCAACATGACATTGCCCCCTGAAGGAGCACAGGAGAAGCAAGCTCCTCACGAATCAAACATTCGTCTTCCACAATGATCGCTTTCAGCATGACAACACCTCTCGCGGCACACACTTATCCTCAACCATGATGGCACTCAGCATGGCATCGACTCCTGATCCGGCAGATAGAAACTCACTTCAGTACCCGGTTCCAGCCGCTTGAGATGCAGGCCATCGCCATAGAGCAGCTTGACCCGCTGATGCACGTTCATCAGGCCGATGCTGCGGCTCTCCACCCGACCGGCGGCCACCCCGTCGATCACCGCCTGACTGATGCCGTAACCGGTGTCTCGTACCGATACCCGGATGCCGCCCGCCAGCTGTTTCACCTCGATAGTGACCCGACCCGGCGCGCTGCGGGGCTGGATGCCGTGCAGGATGGCGTTTTCCACCAGCGGCTGCAACAACAGGCTCGGCACCTGAATGTGCACATCGTCCACCTCGAACACCACCTCCAGCTTGTCGCCAAAGCGGGCCTGCTCGATGGCCACGTAGTCGCGCACCTGCTGCAGCTCCTCCTGAATGTCGATGAGTTCATCCCCCTTGTTGAGGTTGTAGCGCAGGTAATCCGCCAGATTGGCGATCAGCTGGCGCGCCTGCTGGGGCCGGATGCGGATCAGCGACGAGATGGCGTTGAGGGCATTGAACAGGAAGTGCGGGTTGATCTTGCTCTGCAGCGCGGTGAACTCCGCCTTTCGGGTCATCTCCTTGAGCTGCTCGATGCGCGACACCTCCATCTGGGTGGAGATGAGCTGGGAGAGGCCCACCGCCATCTCCCGCAGGGAGCTGGTGATGCTGTGGGTGCGGCGGTAGTAGATCTTGAGGGTGCCACTCACCGAGCCGTTTTCCCGCAGCGGAATAATGATGACCGAGTGGAAATCGGAGAGGTGATACTGGCGCAGATCGTTGTTGATGATGATCTGGTCGAGCAGCACCGCCTGCTGGGTCATGCCGCTGATGGCGTGGTGCTCATCCAGCTCGTAATAGTCCTTGCCCACCCCGACATAGGCCAGCACGTCATGGGTATCTGTGATGGCCACCGCATCGGCGCTGATGTCGCGCCGGATCACATCGCACACCTGACTGAGGGAGTGGCGATCGATGTTCTGGAAGAAAGGCAGCGTCTTGTTAGCGATATCGAGCGCCAGCTTGGCCTGCTTGGCGGCAATCAACTCCTTCTCGTCATCCAGATCCTGCACCAGCTTGATGATAAGGCCGATGCAGAGCGCCCCGGCGATCATCGGATAGGCGATGTGGTTAACGATCTCCACCCCGACTTCGTGGGGCTCGGTCAGCAGCCAGATCAGCAGCATGGTCAGCCCTTCGCACAGCATCCCCGCCAGAATACCGTAGAGCCAGAGCCGCGACTTGCGGCAGCGCAGGTGCAACCAGGTGGCGAGCAGACCGGCGATGATGCTGGCAATCAGGCAAGGGATGGAGGTGTGACCATCCATGTCGATGAGGTAGCGGTGCAGGCCTGAGATAACCCCGGCCGGAATGCCGACCCAGGGGCCGAACAGGATGCCGCCGGAGATGATGGCGATGATCCGCACGTTGATCAGCGCCCCCTCAACCGGAATACCGGTGTAGGTGCTGAACACCGCAAACAGACAGAAGATGGAGGCCACCAGCACCAGCTCGGCCGGGGTGTGGTCACGCTTCTGGAACAATCGCTGAAACGGCCGGGTGCGGGTGAGAAGAAAGAGCGTCATCAGCATCAGCGCCGCCCGCTCAAACACCGCCAACAACATCATCTGATTTTCGAGCATGGCTCTCCTCCGTCAATGGCATGGCGCCAGGGGGCGGATCATACCCCTTATCTGCCGCCGACTCATGGGCGAATCCGGGGAGAGCTGTTCAGCTTTCGGGGAAAGCGCCGATAAGAGGAGGCCCTCGCCAAGGAGGGCCCAGTCCGACAAAGGAGATAACTATGTTTCAAAAAAGCATGGTGCTGGCAGTGATGATCGGTTGCAGCAGCGCCGCCGTTCACGCCAATACGCAGGTGAGCCAGCTGAACTGGCAGGCCACCGCCAGCAAAGAGACCAACATGGAAGTAGCGCTTACCCACCCAGGCCTCCAGGCCATCAATTCGGATCCTGCACAGGCTCCCGTCCAGATCCTGGCAGCAGACCTGAGCCACCCGGATTTCAACACCACCTATCGTTTGCAAGCCCGCGCACTCTACGGCTCCCTGCCACAGCAGGATGATCTCCGGATCACGCTGGCGCTCAACGGACAACCCCTCGAAGCAAGCCGCACCCTCCCCCTGGCGCAGGCGACCCGCTATTACCTCAGCTATCAGGCCCCGTCAGCCAGACCGGACCAGGTGGGCGAAGCCGCCTATGAGTTGATGGTGTACTGGCTGGGCTGACCACAGGAGCCGAAGGCATGTTCCCATGCCTTCATTCCTCCCCTTCCTTCACCTGCAGTTGGGTCGCCGCCAGCCGAACGACCTCGTACTCTTGCTGCAAACGGGCCAGCGCCTCGGGCAGCCTGGCCTGATCGAGCTCCCAGGATTCTATTTCGCTGCAGGTCGCCACCAGTTTCAGCGTGCCCATGATCCTGGCGCCCCCTTTCAGGCGATGTATGCGGTCGATGAACTGGCCGACATGCCCCTCCTCCGCGGCCCGTTGCAATCCCGCGATATCGTCGTCACTGGCCCGCACGAACTCGGCCAGCAGAGGCACCATCAGGGTCGACTGGTGTGCGGTCAGCGGCCCCAGATACCGCCGGATCTCCTCCATGCAGACGACCATGTCACTCTGCTCTTCCCGCTGCATGTGCCGACGCAGGCAGTGATCGAGCGCCTCCAGCCCGACGGGCTTGAACAGACAGTCATCCATCCCTGCCGCCTGCCCTTCATTGATCTGCTCCTGCCGCGCATCGGCCGTCAGCCCGAGGATCACGGTGCGTCGCCAGCCGTGCAGCCGCTCCAGCTCCCGGCATTGGCGAACCAGCTCGAAGCCGTTCATGCCGGGCATGTTGAAGTCGGTCATGATGACATCCACCCTGGCTTCGATCAGCCGCCGCAGCGCCTCTTCTCCCGACTCGACGGCCGTGGCGTCATGACCCAGATAAGCCAGTTGCTGGCTGACCAGCAACCGGTTGGCTGGATGATCGTCCACGACCATGATCTTCAGTCGCCGCACCGGCTCCACCGCCAGCTCCTGTGCAGGCGTAGCGGGCATCGCCACGGCATCGGCCACCGGCAGCTTGATCTCGATACTGACCCTAGTCCCCTGCCCGGGCGCACTCTCCAGTTGCAGGGAGCCGCCCATCATCTCGCACAGGGAGCGGGAGATCATCAAACCCAGCCCAGTACCCGACTGCTGGATTCTCTCGGGTTGGCTGGCCTGGCTGAAGGGCTCGAACAGCCTGGCCTGCTCGGCCTGATCGATGCCGATGCCGGTATCCAGGATGGTTAGCTGCACGGTACACCAGCCATCGCTGACCCGGGAGGCCAGCGTCACCGTGACCGACCCGCGATCGGTGTACTTGATGGCGTTGCTGATCAGGTTGGAGACGACCTGCTTGTAACAGAGGCCATCGACCTGCACCCAGGACGGATCGCCCGTGACGAGCTCCAGCCGCAGGTTTTTCTGCCTCGCCAGCGCAGTGAATACGGTGACGACCGACGCTGTCAGGGTCACGATGTCATGGGGTTCGGGGGCCAGTTCGAACCGGCCAGACTCGATCTTGGAAATATCCAGGATGTCGCCGATGAGGCTCAGCAGATCGCTGGCCGAGCCATGGGCAATGGCGAGGGAGGCCTGATCCTCCTCGTGCAGCCGACCCCGCTTGAGCGCCAATTCCAGCAAGCCGATGATGGCATTCATGGGGGTACGGATCTCGTGGCTCATGGTCGCGAGGAAGGTGCTCTTGGCACGGTTTGCCTCCTGGGCCTCCTGGCTGGCCACCGCCAGCTCATCGAGCAGGCGTACCCGTTCGCTGACGTCGATCCAGCCCCCCACCCCCCCCTGCACATTGCCGTCCAGATCGTAGTAAGGCTGAACCCAGTGATAGACGTCGACCCCGCCCGTCGGCAGGCCCAGACGGTGATCCCCCTCCTGGGCGCGACGGCTGTCACAGGAAAGCACCAGATCCCCGTGCAGGGGAGCAAGAAAAGGCCAGCGCGTTCGCGCGTCGTCCAGGCCCGTGCCGAGCAGACCGACCTTGGGCTCGCCAAGGAAGCTGGCATAGCTGCTGTTGCACAGCACCAGGATCCCGTTCAGATCCCGCGCATAGATGGGGTGAGGTGTCCCGTCCACCAGATCGGCGATGAACTTGAGCTGGGTGCTCAGCGCCCCCTCCACCAGCCGCCGCTCGCGGATCTGCTTGCGCAGGGACAGGCCCCACAGGCCAACCCAGAGGGTCAACAGCAGGATCAAGGCGATAAAGACCCCGAACTCCTGAATCAACTCCTGCCAGGAGACACTCTCCTGTTTGACATTGACCCGCCAGCGGTTGGAGAGTCCTTCCAGCTCATCCGGCGGAATGATGGCAATCACCTTGTCCAGAATGTCCCGTAGTACGGGATGCGCGGGGGTGACCGCAAACGCGGCACCGATGGGGATGGAATCGAACAGCTCTCCCGTGATGAGCAGGCTGTCGGGGAATTTGCTGTTGACGTAGTACTTGGCCACCCGCAGCGGCAGTATGGTCACATCGCACACTTCCATCGCCACACAACGCATGGCGTCTTCAATCGTATCGAACTGCCGCGACGTCAGCTTGCCGTATTCCGCCTCGATGGCCTGGGTCGAGATAAAGCCCCTGACCATGGCCACGGTGCCGGTCTTGAGCAGCGATGCAGGGGGGACCTCCCGGTGGCGCAGCCCCACCACATAGGAGAGGGGATCGAGGACAAAGGCCCGGCTGAACAGATAGCGGTTCCTGCGCTCGGCAGAGGGGCTCAACACTCCCGCATCCACCTGGCCACTATCCAGCAACTGGGTCATCTGCTCCGGTGTCTTGGCAGGCACCACCTCGAGCTCCACCCCCAGCTTGGCTCGCATGACCTGCAGCAGATCGGCGACCACGCCGTGCATGGTACCGGTGACGTCATAGAAACTGAGGGGCGGGATGCCGCTGTTCACCGCAATCCGGATCTTCTCCCGTTTGCTCAGCCATTCCCATTGCTCGCGGCTCAGGTCGATCCTGCTGGCACCGATGGAGAGGCCCCCCCCATTCCAGCGCTTGGGAAGGTGCGAATAAGCGGGGAAATTCTTCTCGGCTGACTCAGTCATTTCATTTTTTCAGTTTGAGCCGATCTTTT
>NZ_JAPCIY010000088.1:0-15229 GCF_027707645.1 Aeromonas sp. QDB30
CAAGCAAGCAGGAAAGTGGGATCAAGAGACGATCGTCTCATTTTTCCTGTGTCAATACTGTTCCGGTGAATACTTACTCGTCCGGTTCTATTGAACGTAGCCGGATGAGATGCGCCGGAGACATCACTCTCGACAACAAGGAATAGAGACATGAACGTGAAAAAAAGTACTGCCATCGCCTCTGCCATGACGGGTCTGCTGGCCCTGGGTGCCCAGTTCATCGCCGCGCCGGCCATGGCTGCGGATGACAAGGAGAAGTGCTACGGCGTGGTCAAGGCGGGCAAGAACGATTGCGCCACCAAGGGCGGATCCTGCGCCGGCACCGCCAAGATGGATGCCCAGGGGGATGCCTTCGTGGTGGTGCCCAAGGGGCTGTGCGAGAAGCTCGCTGGCGGGTCCCTGCAACCCAAGTAAGCCGCATGCCATGGTGTGGCGCCCGCCACATCATGGCCCTATCTATTGAGAGCCCAGCCATGAACCCCTTGATCGGTATCGGTTTACGCACCCCGCACTACGACGAGATCCGCCACACCCTGCCCGGAGTGGGCTGGCTTGAGGTACACAGCGAAAACTACTTCGAGCGCCACAACCAGGGCTTCGAGGTGCTGGCGGAGCTTGCGAGGCACTACCCCGTGAGCCTTCACGGAGTCGGCATGTCGCTGGGCTCCGCCGATCCGCTCGATGCCGGGCACCTGCGCCGGCTGGCAGCCCTGGTGGCGGCCATCTCGCCGGTACGGGTGTCGGAGCACCTGAGCTGGGGCAGCATCGGCGGGCGCTATTTCAACGATCTGTTGCCCATGCCCTACACCCGGGCCGCTCTTTTGCACATGAGCGACAAGATAGATCGGGTGCAGCAGACACTGGGCAGACAACTGCTTGTCGAGAATCCCTCCTCCTACCTGCAACTGGCGGGGGAGATGGGGGAGGCCGAGTTTCTGGCCGAGCTGGCTGGGCGCAGCGGCTGCGGCGTCCTGCTCGATCTCAACAACCTCCATGTGAGCGCGGTCAATCACGGCCTGGAGGTGGACGACTATCTGGCGACTATCGACCTCGACACGGTCGGCGAAATTCACCTGGCCGGTTTTACCGAGAAGCACCTGCCCCAGGGGCCCCTCTATATCGACACCCACAGCTCCCCCGTGGCCGAGCCCGTCTGGGCGCTCTACGAGCAGGTCTGCCAGCAGCGCGCCATCCCCACCCTGATTGAATGGGATCTGGCGATCCCCCCGCTGCCGGTGCTGCTGGGAGAGGCGCAGCGTGCCAGCGAGATCCTGAGCCGGCACAGCAACCATCCAGGGAGGCCGCCCATGTCTGAGCGTGTTTCCCCGCAAGGTACTTTTGCGAGCGGTCTGCTCGGGGAGGCCACTTATGTCTGAGCTTGTTTCCCCGCAAGGTACTTTTGTGAGCGGTCTGCTCGGGGAGGCCGCCCATGTCTGAGCTTGCTTCCCTGCAACGCGCTTTTGCGAGCGGTCTGCTCGGCCAGGATGATGCCATCCTCGGGCACATCCAGCCGGGACGCTTTGCCCCCGACGCCCTGTTGCAGATATATCGCAACAACTTCATCCTCGGCCTCACCGAGGTGCTCGCCAGCAGCTACCCCGCGGTACGCGCCATGGTTGGCGAGACCTTCTTTGAGGCGGCGGCACGAGGGTTCGTGCTGGCGGCACCTCTGGAGGAGGGGAGCGTCATGGACTACGGGGAGGGCTTTGGCGACTGGCTGGTACGCTTGCCCACCACGGCCGCGTTGCCCTGGCTCGGGGATCTGGCCCGCTTCGAGTGGGGGCTGGAGCGGGTCTCGCTGCTTGCGCCAGAGACGCGGCGCTGGCCTGCCGAGCGGCTTGCCGCCATGACCCCTGAGCACTGGGAGCGGCTGGTGCTGCATCCTGCCTGCGATCTGCAACTCCTGGAGAGCCCCCATCCGGTGCTGGCGCTCTGGCAGATGGCCCTGCACGGCGGTGAGACGGTCAGGGAGCTGGATGCAGTCTGCTCCCTGGCACTCAAGAAACGCCCCGGACACCGGGTCGACCCCATTCCCCTGGATGCCGCCGCCTGGCGTCTGCTGCAAGGCTGCCTGCAGGGCAGGCCGTTGGCCAGCCTGCTGGCTCAGGATCCCGCCATGGCCGAACACCTGGCCCCCCTCATCACCCTCGACCTGCTGGTCGATCTGGAGCTTGCCCCATGACAACGCAAACCCTTGCCAGGCCCCTTGGCCCCCTTGTTGAACGCATCTTGCCCTGGTGCAGCGGTGGCCTGTTGCTGCTTGCCAGGCTCTGGGTCGCCACCATTTTTCTGCGATCCGGCTGGCTCAAGTTAACGGCCTGGGACAGCACCCTCTATCTGTTCGAGTTCGAATATCAGGTGCCCCTGCTGCCCTGGCAGTGGGCGGCCTATGCGGGCACGGCGACCGAGCTGTTGCTGCCCCTCTTCCTGCTGGCGGGCCTCTTCACCCGTCCGGTCGCCTTGCTGCTGTTTGGCTTCAACGCCATGGCGGTCATCTCCTACCCGGCCCTCTGGGCGGGAGGCTTTCACGATCACCAGTTGTGGGGCTGGATGCTGCTGACCCTGGCCGTGTGGGGGGCGGGCCCCCTGGGGCTCGACAGCTGGCGCCTTGCCCGTCGCTCGCCTCCGGCGTAAGGTGGCCGCACACGAGCCCTGCCTGACTGACGGGGCGGGACAGGAATGCAAAGGAGAAGAGATGAAGGTTCGCGAGGCCCTGGCGGCCGATATTCCCGCCCTGACGACACTGCGCATGGCGCTCTTTTGTGAGGTGGGGGAACTTGCCCGGCCCGATGAGGATCCGGTTCTCAGGGAGGCGACGCAGGCCTACTTCATTCAGGCGCAGGAAGAGGGCAGCGCCCGTAGCTGGGTGGTGGAGGAGGAGGGCGAGGTGGTGGCGTGCGCCCCCCTGGCACTCTTCGTGCGCCCGCCCTACCCGGGCAATCTGGCGGGGCGGGAAGGGTACCTGCTCAACATCTACACCCGGCCGGCCTGGCGCAGACGGGGAATGGCGAACGCCCTGCTGGTGGCCATGGTGGCGTATGCCCGCGAGCAGCAACTGGGCAAGCTGTGGCTCCATGCCAGCACTGATGGGCGCGCTATCTACGAACGGTTCGGCTTTGCCGGCAATCCCGCCTGCCTCGAGTGCGTTCCCGCTCGTTAGCCTCCTCTTTTTCTGCACCGGATTGATCCTCTTTCACAAGGGCTGCGTATTGGGAGCCCTTGGCGGCATCGCCGCTTTTCTATACACTGCGCGCCCCATTCGTTTCAGTCGTCCGACCACTTATGTCGGCGCTGGCGGTGCCGATACCCTCTGTGGGTGAGGCCGTGGTGCCCATGAGGATGGTCAACGAGGAAGAAGTGTCATGTTCAATCAGAAGCTCAAAGCGCAGTTGCAGGCATGCCAGACCCGGCTCGACGAGGAGCAGGGCATCATAGAGGCGATCAAGGCGGGTGCCGCCACCGTCATCTTCAGCCCGGAGGGGATCATCCAGGAGGCGAGCACCCCTTTCCTGGCCCTGATGGGATATGGTGCCGCCGAACTGATTGGGCAGCCCCACAGCCAGCTCTGTCCGAGGGCCTGGGGGGAGTCCGGTGACTATCGCCAGTTCTGGCGCCGCCTCGCCCAGGGGGAGGTGCAGTCTGGCACCTTCGAGCGCGTGAACCTGCAGGGGGAGACGCGCTGGCTGGAGGCGACCTATTTCCCGGTGAAGCACCAGGGCCGGGTGACCCGGGTACTCAAGATGGCCAGCGACGTCACCGAACAGCACCAGCGGCTGGAGCGACTCGAGGCGCTGACCGAGGCGCTGGACCGTTCCCGGGCCATGATCGAGTTCACCCCGAACGGCGACATCATTCATGCCAATGCCAACTTCCTGAGCGTCATGGGTTACACCCTGGGGGAGATCGCGGGCAGGCACCACAGGATCTTCTGTGACGAAACCTTCCTGCGCGAGCAGCCCCGTTTCTGGGAGGAGCTGGCCCGGGGCCAGTTCAAATCCGGCCTCTTCATGCGCCACAACAGCCGGGGGCAGGCCGTCTGGCTGGAGGCGACCTACAACCCCATCCGGGATGGTAGCGGCAAGGTGGTGCGGGTGGTGAAGTTCGCCAGCGACATCACCGCGCGCATCGAGCAGAACCACGCCACCCGGGAGGCCGCCCGCCTGGCCCACAGCACCGCCCAGGAGACCCTGCACAGCGCAGAGGAGGGGGCGGGCTTGCTGCGCGCCGTGGTGCAGACCTCTTCCCTCATCGCCTCCCAGGTGGATGAGGCCATCGCCCTCATCGGTCAGCTCAACGAGCAGTCCAGAAGCATCGAGGCCATCGTCTCGACCATCAGCGCCATCGCCGATCAGACCAATCTGCTGGCCCTGAACGCCGCCATCGAGGCGGCGCGGGCAGGGGAGCAGGGGCGCGGGTTTGCGGTGGTGGCGGACGAGGTGCGCCAGCTGGCCGCCCGCACGTCGCTCTCTACCGACGAGATCGCCAGGGTGGTGCAGAAGAACCGCGAGCTGACCGCCAGGGTGACCGACGACATGGCCGGGGTGGCGGGCAGCGCCGAACTCGGCAAGCAGCAGATCGCCGGGGTGGACAAGCTGATGAGCGAGATCCACCAGGAGGCGGACAGGGTCTCCCAGACGGTGTCTGCCCTCTCCATCTGAGGGGCTGACCGCAAGATTGCCAACAGAGTGAGCGATCGGACGGCCAGGCTGAACCCTGGCTGTATGACGCCCCCCTTCGTCATTGTGCCGCCCGGCCCCCTTGTTTAGGCTGCCGCCTCCTTTTTATTGAGCAGGTAGACAACAATGGCAGTACGACAGAGAGGCAGGGCACTGGCCCTGCTGCTGGGAGTGGGGGCGAGCCTGGGGCTTGGTGGTTGCATGGGTCAGATGGGCCTCTCTTCCATGGTGACCAAGGGCAACCTCAGCGTGGTGGACAACCGCTACGGCCGTGCCGGCGTCTTCGTGCTGCTCTCCCCCGTCTATGGCCTGGCGGCCACGGCGGATCTCTTCGTGTTCAACACCATCGAATTCTGGTCCGGCAAGAACCCCATCACCGGCAAGGCGCCCGCCCTGGTGGATCAGAAGAGCGATGCGATCATCAAGGTGAACCAGCACCTGGATCCTGCCCTCAACCAGGTGCCGCTGGCCATGCTGCCCCAAGGGGTGCGCGAGGTAGAGGTGAGCTACCCGGACGAGCGCACCGCCCAGATGGAGATCCACTACATCGACGGTCAGCGCAGCCTGATGCGGGGGGAGATGCGCGGGGAGCGATTGGATCTCTATCTGGATGACAAACTGGTCTCGACCCTGAGCCGCGAGCAGCGCGATGCGGCGGCAAGTCGGGGAGCGGGGCAGGTATAATTTGTCGCGCCCCTGATCCTTTACTCCCGACAAATGCTATACATGCCTGCGGGCAAGTACGCCCCGATGTAGAGGGAGTGGGCTATGACGGTAAACGGGTTGCGTTTGGCAGAGCTGATTGGTTCTCTCAGCCATGCCCTGGACATGACGGAAGGGCAGCCGAGAGGCCATTGCATCCGCTGCTGCTGGATAGGCTCTCGTCTGGGGGAGCAACTGGGACTGGATGCCCGGCAGCGCCACGACCTCTACTACACCCTGTTGCTCAAGGATCTGGGGTGCAGCAGCAATGCCGCCCGCATCTGCGAGCTCTATCTCACCGACGATCTTCACTTCAAGCGCGACTTCAAGCTGGTGGATGGCTCCCTCTCCGAGGTGGTCAACTTCGTGCTGGGCCACACCGGCTTGCAGGCGGATCTGCTGGGCCGTTTCCGCAGCCTGTTCCACATCTTTCGCAACGGGGATCAGATAGCCAACGAGCTGATCCTGACCCGCTGCCACCGGGGGGCGGACATCGCCCGCCAGTTGCGTTTCAGCGACGAGGTGGCCCAGGGGATCCTCTCCCTGGATGAGCACTGGAGCGGCAAAGGGCGGCCGCAACAACTGGCGGGAGAGGCCATCCCGCTCTTCTCCCGCATCGCCCTGCTCTGTCAGGTGGTGGACGTGTTTCACGCCGCCGCCGGGCCGGACGCGGCGATGAGGGAGCTGCGCGAGCGCAGCGGCAACTGGTTTGATCCCGCCCTGGTCAGGGCCTTCGAGGCGCTGGCCGACGACGCCTTCTGGCAAGGGCTGGCGGATCCCGCGTTGGCGGAGCGGGTCTTCGCCCACCCGGCGGGGCAGGGGGAGGTGGCGCTGGATGAGGATTATCTGGACGAGATAGCGGCGGCCTTCGGCCAGGTGGTGGACTCCAAGAGCCCCTATACCGCGGGGCACAGCGGCAGGGTGGCGCTCTATACCGACATCCTCGCCGCCCAGATGGGGCTGTCCGAGCCACGGCGGCGCTGGCTCAAGCGGGGTGCCCTGCTTCACGACGTGGGCAAGCTCGGGGTGAGCAACGCCATCCTCGACAAGCCGGGCAAGCTTGACGAGCAGGAGTGGGCGGCGGTGCAGATGCATGCCGCCTACACCGAGGAGATCCTGGGCCGCATCGGCGCCTTCGAGGAGCTGGCCCTGGTGGCTGGTGCCCACCATGAGCGACTCGATGGCAAGGGCTACCCCAAGGGGCTCAAGGGGGAGGCGATCACCCTGGAGACGCGCATCATCACCACCGCCGACATCTTCGATGCCATCACCGCCAAGCGTCCCTATCGGGATGCCATCCCGGTGCCGCGGGCCCTGGAGATGATGGCGGAAAACCTGGGCACGGCCATCGACCCCGACTGCTTTGCCGCCCTGAAGGCGGGGATAGAGGACTTCTCCCTCTACCTCACTCCGGAGCAGCCCCTGGCTCGTGCAAGCTAAGGCGCGAGCCCGAGACAAACAAGCCCCGCAACGGCGGGGCTTTTTTGTGGGCGGTTGCAGGCGGCGCGATCAGGGGCGTGCCGAGGGCTTGGCATAGGGTTGCAGCACCAGCCCCAGCAGGCGATGGAGGTGGGCGAGCTGCTCGATGAGATGGAGATTGAGCCAGAGGTAGCCGCCAAGGGTGGGGTCGTGTCCCTGGCCTGGCGCCTGGCTTGCGTCCCCATCGAGCCGGGCAGCGGCCTCTTGCAGGCGGCCGATGGCCTGGTCGGCTGCCGTGGTATCGCCGCTCTTGAGCATGAGGGCGAGTTCGGTGAGCACCGACTCCGTCGCCTGCTGGCAGGCGCGAAGCCCCGGGTGGCTCTGCATCAGGAAGTGGCTCTGGCGATCCCGCCAGTAGGTGTTGGCCAGCATCTCCAGGGTGCAGACGCTGTTGCGAAGGGTGGTCTGGGTCGCCTCGAACAGCGGGCTGCCAAGGCGGGTCTCCTTGACCGCCGGGGCCAGCAGGGGGCGCAGGCTGACTATTTTGGCGAGCAGGCGGGCATGGCTTCGGGTGAGCCTGGGGCGCTCCAGCACGTTGGGGGAGAGGTGGGTGTGGTAGAGCCGCCCGGCCTGCTGCAGGGTGTCGTGCATCTGCAGACGCCAGTGGGTATAGGCCCGCTGGGGGTAGATGCTGCAAAACAGCAGGGCCAGCACCGACCCCAGGATGACGTCGCCGCTGCGCCAGAGCGCGGTCTCGATGTCCCCGGGCACCCCGCCGACGATGACCCCCAGGGTGATGCCGATGAGCAGCCCCACATAGGGGCGCTTGCCGAGCGCCAGGTAGCCGCACAGGAACATGATGGCGCAGCACCAGGCCAGCATCAGGGGCAGGGAGTAGAGCTCCAGATAGAGGGCCACCACCCCGCAGGCGGCGCCAAAGACGGTGCCCACCACCCGTTGCAGGGCGCGCGACAGCACGTTGCCCCAGAACGAGATGGGGCCCATCACCACCACCAGGGTGATGAGGGGCCAGGTGCTCTCCGGCAGCTTGAGCTCCCGGGTCAGCAGGAAGGTGAGGGTGAAGGCCAGGGCGATGCGCAGGCCGTGGACCAGGCGGTAGCGGCCATAGATGAGCAGATCGAAGCGGGAGAGCGGGGCATTGAGGCGCAAGGGCGTTCTCTTATCTCGGGTCAGGGTTGTGAGGATAGCAAGGGGGACGGCATTCGCCTTGACCTGCGTCGTTTCTCCGGTTCATACGGGCGCACCTGTCGGCAGGCGCACCATGACCCGCTCGCCGGGGGGAAGGGCCGCGCTACCCGGCGCCCGTTCGATGTGGCAGTTGGCACTGTCGTGGCCCCCATCCACCGGGCGCACCAGCAGGGTGCCCGCCTCGTCCTGACTGAGCAAGCCGGGCACAACGCCCTGCTCTGCCGATGGGGGCAGGGCCGCCAGCAGCCGGGCGCAGAGGCGAAGAGGCGGCGGGGCCTGACGGGGGGCGTGCGGGGGCAACCGGGCGCAGATGAAGTCGGCGATGGCCTCCAGATCCTCGAAGGGGAATCGGGGCAGGGTCGTGGCCTGGGGAGCGTCGCTCACGAGGGCGACGATGTCAGGATCATCGGGGAAGAGCAGGGGCCGGCCGATGGCGGCGCGATACAGCTCCACCTTGGGAAAGCGCCTGTGCTTGAACCCCTCGACCAACAGCAGATCCAGGGCGCTCGTATCGAAGCGGGCCAGCAGCGCCTCGAAGGGGGGCTCCCCCTCCGGGGTCTCCCGGATCAGGGCGTGGCGCCGGTCGGAGGCCGCCATCACCTGGGTGGCGCCCGCCTGGCGCAGGCGGTGGCTGTCCTTGCCGGGCTGGTCCATGTCAAAGGCGTGGTGGGTGTGCTTGAGCACCCCGAGGCGCAGACCGCGCGCCACCAGGCGCGGGATGAGGCGCTCCAGCAGGGTGGTCTTGCCGGTGCCGCTCCAGGCGACGAAGCCGAGCAGGGGCAGGGGGCTCATGGCGCGCCCCCTTCCCGCAGCCTCGCCTCCCAGGCGGCGAGTTCGGCCGGGCTGTTGAGGTTGACGAAGGCGTCGGGCAGATCGGCAAAGGGCACCACCGCCATCCGGTGGCGGGCAAACCAGGCCCCGGTCTTGCGCTCCCCGTCCGCCAGCGCCTGGCTCAGGGAGGGGCGCAGGGCGCGGCGCAGCAGGGCGACCACGGGCTGGAGGTGCTCCCCGTCGTGGGCCACCACCAGATCGGTGTCCGGGGTGATGGCGGCGCGAAAGCGGGTCATCAGATCAAGGGGCAGGGCGGGGCCGTCACAGGGGACGAACAGCACCCAGTCGTGACGGGCCGCCGTCAGCCCCGCCAGCATGCCGGCCAGCGGCCCTTGGAAGTCGGCCTGCGCGTCCCCGATGACGGGGGCAAGCTGCCGGTAGCGAGCCTGGCTGCGGTTGGCGTTGATCAGCACCTCGTCCACCTGGGGGCGCAGGCGGGTCAGCACGTGTTCGATCAGGGGAGTGCCCGCGAGGGGCACCCAGCCCTTGTCATCGCCCCCCATGCGGGTGGCGCGACCGCCCGCGAGGATGACGCCGCTGACGAGAAAAGCGGGGGAAGAGGAAGGGGTCATGGTGCTCCGTTGCTCGCAAAGGGATGCCCACAGGGGCGTGTCGGGATCTTGCGCCAAGGCGGGCGCGGGAGCAACCTTCGGCTGCCCCGGCAAAGGCGCCTTTGGCCGCAGGGTTTGTCCAAGCTCACAAAACCGGATCGGCAAACGTCATATGATCCCCAGCATTCTGAGCCTTGCTCTCCTGCCTGATGGCAACTTCATGTAAATCAAAGAGAATGACTATGGCTACCGGACAATATCTGCTGTGGAAAGATGCACAGGGTCACGATTTTCGCCCCGTTGCGCTGACGGGCACCAATCTGCTCAACGATCGCAACCTCAACAAGGGCACCGCCTTCACCGAACAGGAACGGGCCGATTTTGAGCTGGGCGGCCTCTTGCCGCCCCAGGTGCAGACTTTCGAAGCCCAGCTGGAGCGGGTCTATGAGGCCTTCTTGAGCGCCTGCAGCGACATCGAGAAGTACCAGAACCTGCGAGCCTTGCAGGATCGCAACGAAACCCTGTTCTACGCCCTCCTGTCCCGCCACGTGGAGGAGATGACCCCCTACATCTACACCCCGACCGTGGGCAAGGCGTGCCAGGAGTTCAGCCACCGCTTCCAGAAGCCGCGCGGCCTCTACATCACCCCGAAGAACGTCGAGGATATGGGCTCCCTCGCCCGCCACATGGATGCCAAGGCGGTGCGCATCATCGTCGTGACCGACAGCCAGGGGATCCTCGGCATCGGCGATCAGGGGGTGGGGGGTATGGGCATTCCCATCGGCAAGCTCGCCCTCTATACCCTGGGGGCGGGCATCCACCCCGCCTGCTGCCTGCCCATCGCGCTGGACGTGGGCACCGACAACCAGGCGCTGCTGGATGACCCCATGTACCTGGGTCAGCCCCACAGGCGCATTCGCGGCAAGGAGTACGACGACTTCATCGACAAGTTCGTGGCCGGGGTCAAGCGCCACTTCCCCAACGCCGTGCTGCAGTGGGAGGACTTCAGCAAGTCCAACGCCTTCAACAACCTGGCCCGCTACCAGCAGGCGCTGCCGTCGTTCAATGACGACATCCAGGGCACCGGGGCCGTGGTGCTGGCGGGTATCATTGGGGCCGTCAAATCCAAGGGGGAAACCCTGGGCCAGCAGCACTACCTGGTCTACGGGGCCGGGGCTGGCGGGGTCGGGGTGGCGGATCAGATCTGCGCGGGGATGATCCGCGAGGGGCTTGACCCGCAGGCGGCGCGGGATCGCATCTACATCCTGGATACCCAGGGGCTGGTGTGTGACAACCGCGAGGGGCTGGATGAGTACAAGCGCCGCTACGCCAAGCCGGGCCTCTTGCTGGCCCAGTGGGATCTGCAGGGCAAGGTGGGGCTGACCGAGGTGCTGCGCCACGTGCCCATCACAGTGCTGCTCGGCACCAGCGGCGCCGGTGGCGCCTTCCAGGAGGAGCACATCCAGCTGATGCTGACCCACTGCGAGCGCCCCATGGTGTTCCCCCTCTCCAACCCCACCGCCAACTGCGAGGCCCTGCCGGAAGACATCTTCCGCTGGAGCCAGGGGCGCGCCATCGTCGCCACCGGCAGCCCGTTCAAGGACGTGCACCATGAGGGGCAGGATTATCGCATCGGTCAGGGCAACAACGTCTTCATCTTCCCCGGGGTGGGGCTGGCGGCCATCGTCAGCCAGATCCGCGAGATAAGCCCGGACATCTTCACCACCGCCGCCTTTGCGCTCGCGGAGTGCGTGAGCGAGGCGGATCTCGCCCGGGGCACCGTCTACCCGAGGATCAGCGAGCTGCGCAACATCTCGGTGCACGTGGCGACCGCAGTGCTCAAGGATATCGTGCGCCGCGACCCCTCCCACCCGCTCATCGGTCAGGATCTGCAAGAGCATATCCTGAGCCATATGTGGGAGCCGGTCTACCTGCCCTATCGCCGGGTCTGAGGCACGCGCCCGGCCTGACGAGATGGCCGGGCCGGACGACGCCGCATAAACAAGAGAGGGTGGCCCAGGCCACCCTCTCATTTTTCCGCCCTGCTGTGTTTGCGGGGCAGGACGTTGCCACCTATTGGGCGGGCGGGGGCACCAGGCGATCATCGACGCTGCCGTCCCCTCGAAGCTTGTTGCCGTTGGCATCGACGGCGTCCACGCCGTTGTCATCGACGCTGCCGTCGCCCCTGAGCTTGTTGCCATTGGCGTCGACGGCGTCCACGCCGTTGTCATCCACGCTGCCATCGCCTCAAAGCTTGTTGCCATTGGCGTCGACGGCGTCCACACCGTTGTCATCCACCCGGCCATCGCCTCGAAGCTTGTTGCCATTGGCATCGACGGCGTCCACACCGTTGTCGTCCACCCAGCCACCGGCATGACGCTCCCCGCCTGCATGCTTGTCGCCACCGCCGTGGCGATCGCCGCCAGCGTGCTGGTCGCCACCGGCATGTTCGCCCTGACCACGGTCATCGCCGCCGTGGCCGCTGTCGTCCCCGCCATTGTTTCCGTTATGGCTACTATCGCCTCCATTTCCGCTATTGTTTCCACTGTGGCTACTATTGCCCCCACCACTGCTGTTGCTGCCTCCGCCGCCGCTGTTGCTGCCTCCGCCGCTGCTGTTGCTGCCTCCGCCGCCGCTGTTGCCGCCTCCGCTACCACTGTTGCCGCCGCCATCCCCCCCTTTGTTGTGCACGATCAGCCCATTGGCCACATAGCTGTGGCTGCCATCGAGGATCAGGTTGAACAGCGCCGTGGCGGGCGGGGCATCAACCCAGGAGAGGGAGGCCACCGGCAGTTCGACAGGGTGCGGCGCCAGCGCCAGGTTGCCCGCGCTGCCCCCCTCTGACCAACCCAGCAGGTGCATGCCGGTAAAGAGCGGCAGCACGGCGAGGGCCGGGTTTTCGGTGCGGGTCATGGCCGGTGCGATGGCCGCCCAGCCCCGGGTGGTGAGGAAGGGGTGCTCGGCGGTAAAGAAGGGGGGCAGATGATTGAGCCCGTAGAGCCTGCGCGCCCCCAGCGCCACCCGCTCGATGGCCTGGATGCGGTTGCTCTGCCCGTGCCTGTCCCGCACCCGATCGCCGACCCGCAGGGTCTCGATGGGGCGTTCGCAGCCATCGGCCATCAGGATGCGGGTACCGGCAATGAAGCAGGACTTGGCATGGGCCTGGTTTGCCTGCCACTGGTGGTGGTCGAAGTCATAGCTTAGCGGGGTGGCGAACAGGGCCAGGGCGATGGCCGAGCCCAGCAGCAGCCGGCGCTGGCTGGGTTTGAACGAGGGCAGTGACATGGGGAACTCCTTGTCGGTGTGGGGTCACGCCTTCGAGTATAGAGAGGGGATTGGGGCGATATCTGCGTCGACCAGTTGAAAGCCTTGTCATGTCAACTCGCCGGAAAAACGATTGGCGTTGGCCATAAAAGTGCGTAAAATCGCATCCTCGATGCTTGTAGCAGCGAATCCCGCCTAAAAAGCCAGTTTCATGCCCTCCCCAAGCAGTAAAAGGCAACAAATGACGCCATTTGGTCCGTTGGCTGCCTTGAAAACGTCTTGTGATGACTGAAAAGTGTCAAATATCCCTGTCAGTTATCAAAAAATTAAGGATACCCATGTTTTCCTTGGTCAAGCAAAGCGTCGCCGGGCTGCAAATTCTGTTTGTCGCCTTCGGTGCCATGGTGCTGGTGCCCCTGCTCACCGGTCTGAATCCCTCCATGGCCCTGCTTGGCGCCGGTGTAGGCACCCTGCTGTTCCAGCTCTGCACCCGTCGTCAGGTGCCGATCTTCCTCGGCTCCAGCTTCGCCTTCATCGCCCCCATCATCTATGCCACCCAGACCTGGGGCCTGCCCTCCACCATGTTCGGTCTGTTTGCCGCGGGCTTCATGTATTTCATCCTGGCGGCCATCATCCGCGCTCGTGGCATGGGCTTCGTGCACAAGCTGCTGCCCCCCGTGGTCATCGGTCCCGTCATCATGGTGATCGGCCTGTCGGTGGCCCAGGTAGCCTGCAACATGGCCATGGGCCGTGCCGGCGGTGAGCAGGTGGTGCCTGCCACCACGGCGCTGACCCTGGCGGGCATCTCCCTGGCGGTCACCCTGATTGCCGCCGTGTTCTGCAAGGGCTGGATCAAGCTCATCCCCATCCTGTGCGGTGTCATCGCCGGTTATGTCTCTGCCGTGCTGATGGGCCAGGTGAGTTTCGACGGCATGGTCAACGCCCCCTGGCTGGCGCTGCCCCATTTCGAGACCCCGGAGATCAACTGGGCCGCGGCCCTCTTCATGCTGCCGGTGGCCATCGCCCCCTGCATCGAGCACATCGGCGGCGTGCTGGCCATCGGCGGCGTGACCGGCAAGGACTACACCAAGGATCCCGGCCTGCACCGTACCCTGGCCGGTGACGGCATCGGCGTCTGCTTCGCCGGTTTCATCGGTGGTCCCCCCGTCACCACCTATGCGGAAGTGACCGGTGCCGTGATGATCACCCGCAACTTCAACCCGGTCACCATGACCTGGGCGGCGGTGTTCGCCATCATTCTGGCCTTCTTCGGCAAGTTCAACGCCCTGCTCACCTCCATCCCCATGCCGGTGATGGGCGGCATCATGCTGCTGCTGTTCGGATCCATCGCCGCCATCGGTCTCAAGACCCTGGTGGAGTCCAAGGTGGATCTGGGGCTGTCCCGCAACATCGCCATCGTGGCGGTGACCCTGACCGTGGGTGTCGGCGCCCTGGAGATGAAGATCGGTGACTTCGCCCTGGCGGGCGTGGGGCTGGCCTCGGTGGCGGCCATCCTGCTGAACCTCATCCTGCCCCAGCACTCCGAAACGGGTGCCATGGAGAGCGCCAAGGATTAAGCGCCTGGCTTGCTGTACGTTGAGATGATGAAAAAGAGGCCACCTTCGGGTGGCCTCTCTTTTTTTGCCTGCCCACCACTGAACCCGGGCTCCCCATGTGAAGCGGCTACACTCAGGGGCACCATTGACGGGAGAGGACGAAAGGATGAAGAGGGCATGGATCCTGGCTCTGCTGGGGCTGATGGGGAGCGGCGCGGCCGAGGCCGGTGCGGTGCGCTACGAGGTCGAAGGCAAGCCGTTCGAGGGCTATTACCTGGCGGGTGCCGACAAGCAGGCCCCTCTGGTGGTGCTGGTGCACGACTGGGACGGGCTCAACGGTTACGAGATCAAGCGGGCCGAGATGCTGGTGGCCCTGGGCTACAGTGTCTTTGCCGTAGATTTGTTCGGTGCCGGGGTCAGGCCGAGCACGGTGGAAGACAAGAAGCGCCTCACCGGGGCCCTCTATCAGGACAGGCCCAGGATGCGCACCCTGCTGCAAGGGGGATTGGCGGAGGCGGGCAGGCAGGGGGGGCGGCTCGACAATGCGGTGGCCCTCGGTTACTGCTTTGGCGGCGCCGCCGTACTGGAGCTGGCCCGCAGCGGGGCGGATCTCAAGGGGGTGGTGAGCGTGCACGGCGGGCTGGAGACCCCGGCCGGGCAGGACTACAAAGAGGTGAAGGGAGAGTTGCTTGTCCAGCACGGCAGCGCCGACGAGGCGGTCTCTCTGGGTCAGTTTGCGGCGCTGGTGGCCGAGCTGGAGAGCGCCGGGGTGAAGCACGAGGCGACCAGCTACAGCGGTGCTCCCCACGCGTTCAGCGTCTTTGGCTCGGACAACTACCGCGCCGATGCCGATGCCAAGTCCTGGCAGCGTTTCACCGGTTTCCTGAAGGAGGTGACCGGCTCCTGAGGGGGCCGGCTCACGCAGGCCATGGCAGTGCCATGGCTTTTTTTAGGTTCATCGCGGCTTTCCGGGGAAGGCCGCCTTGATTTTCAGAAAAAAGTATTCTGAGTCCCTAAATCC
>NZ_JAPCIY010000089.1:0-15001 GCF_027707645.1 Aeromonas sp. QDB30
TGCGCGAGCAGCTATCACCCAGTAATGGGAATCCCCCTCCTGTGACGCGAAGCGCTAAGGTGGGGGAGGATGTCAACGCCCAGGATCACCAGCTCACCGATATGGACGGGACAGTGAGTCGTGAGAAGGTGATCCGGATGAACCAGCTTTTCTGCATGCTCCGGAAATGAAATGTCGTAGGTGTACATCATGCTCTCCTTGCTTTGGCTGACGCCTCAATCTGGTACAGGGTATGGCAGCAGAAGGGCGCCCTCGCAAGTAGGACAGGTTGACACCCGCGCTTAGACGGTATGCAAAATCGCCAAGACAGCTTGTCTGGGTTGTCGCGTCTGATACAATCCCCCGCTGTACCTCTCAATGGATGGCCTTGCACACGCCATATGGTGTGCCACTGCCGTGTACCAACCGTATTGTGAACGGTGAAACTCGGGAGTGAACAGCTGGACATGAAAGGGTTTCTCCAACCTGCATGTGGCCTTTGGTAGGGGTCACCACTGTATAAGGAAACACCTAATGCCAATCATTACTCTGCCTGACGGCAGCCAACGTCAATTTGCCCACGCCGTTTCCGTCATGGATGTGGCCGCGGACATCGGTCCCGGTCTCGCCAAGGCGTGCATTGCCGGTCGGGTAAACGGTGAACTGGTGGATGCCTGTGAGCTGATCGAAACCGATGCCTCCCTGGCCATCATCACCGCCAAAGACGAAGAAGGTCTGGACATTCTGCGCCACTCCTGTGCTCACCTGCTGGGTCATGCCATCAAGCAACTCTGGCCCCAGACCAAGATGGCCATCGGTCCCGTCATCGACAACGGTTTCTACTATGACATCGATCTCGACCGCACCCTGACCGACGAAGATCTGGCTGCCCTGGAAGAGCGCATGCTGGCGCTGGCCGCCAAGGATTACGACGTCATCAAGAAGAAGGTCTCCTGGCAGGAAGCACGTGACGTGTTCGAAGCCCGTGGCGAGACCTACAAGGTCGAGATCCTGGATCAGAACATTGCCCGTGATGACCAGCCCGGTCTGTATCATCACGAAGAGTACATCGACATGTGTCGCGGCCCGCACGTGCCCAACATGCGTCATTGCCACCACTTCAAGTTGCAGAAGATGTCCGGCGCCTACTGGCGCGGCGACTCCAACAACAAGATGCTGCAGCGCATCTACGGCACCGCCTGGGCCGACAAGAAGCAGCTCAAGGCCTATTTGCAGCGTCTGGAAGAGGCCGCCAAGCGCGACCACCGCAAGATCGGCAAGCAGCTCGACCTGTACCACATGCAGGAAGAAGCGCCGGGCATGGTGTTCTGGCACAACGATGGCTGGACCATTTTCCGCGAGCTGGAAACCTTCATCCGTGGCAAGCTCAAAGAGTACGACTATCAGGAAGTGAAAGGCCCCTTCATGATGGATCGCGTGCTGTGGGAGCGTTCAGGTCACTGGGAAAAATACGCCCAGGCCATGTTCACCACCCAGTCCGAAAACCGCGAGTACGCCATCAAGCCGATGAACTGCCCGGGTCACGTGCAGATTTTCAACCAGGGTCTGAAATCCTACCGCGATCTGCCGCTGCGCATGGCCGAGTTCGGCTCCTGCCACCGCAACGAGCCGTCAGGCTCCCTGCACGGCCTGATGCGGGTACGGGGTTTCACCCAGGATGACGCCCACATCTTCTGTACCGAAGAGCAGATCATGGAAGAGGTGTCTGCGTGCATCCGCATGGTCTATGACGTCTACGGCACCTTCGGTTTCGAAAACATCGTGGTCAAGCTCTCGACCCGTCCGGAGCAGCGTATCGGCTCTGATGAAGCCTGGGATCGTGCCGAGGCCGCGCTGGCCGAGGCGCTGGAACTCAACGGCCTGAAGTACGACCTGCAACCGGGCGAGGGGGCTTTCTACGGTCCCAAGATCGAGTTCACCCTGCACGATTGCCTTGATCGTGCCTGGCAGTGTGGTACCGTGCAGCTCGACTTTGCCCTGCCGGGCCGTCTTGGCGCCACCTATGTGGGCGAAGACAACGAGCGCCACATCCCCGTGATGATCCACCGCGCCATTCTGGGCTCGCTGGAGCGCTTCATCGGGATCCTGACGGAAGAGTACGCCGGTCTGTTCCCGACCTGGCTGGCACCGACTCAGGCCGTGGTCATGAATATCACGGATAACCAGGCCGATTATGCGGTGAAAGTTGCCAAGGCATTGAATGATGCGGGCCTTCGCGCAAAAGCGGACTTGAGAAATGAGAAGATTGGCTTTAAAATCCGCGAGCATACTTTGAAGCGAGTACCCTTCATGCTGGTCTGCGGCGACAAAGAAGTAGAAGCCGGCAAGATTGCAGTGCGTACTCGTAAAGGGGCTGACCTGGGCTCTTATCCTGTTGAAGAGCTGATTGCTCTGTTGACCCAGGAAGTTCAGACCCGCGGACAAAAGAAAGTGGAGGAATAAGCTATAAAAGGCGGAAAAAAACTGGGCAAGCAACCGCAAGCCCGCGCTCACCGGATCAATGAAGAGATCCGTCTGAAAGAAGTTCGTCTGACTGGTCTGGATGGTGAAGCCATTGGCATCACCTCCATTCAGGATGCGCTGAACTTGGCCCTTGAGGCAGGAGTGGATCTGGTCGAGATCAGTCCGAACGCTGAGCCGCCCGTTTGCCGGATCATGGATTACGGCAAATTCCTCTACGAAAAGAGCAAGACCACCAAAGAACAGAAGAAAAAGCAGAAAGTCGTCCAGGTCAAGGAAATCAAATTCCGTCCTGGCACCGACGAAGGCGACTATCAGGTAAAACTACGCAACCTGGTTCGCTTTCTGGAAGACGGGGACAAGGCAAAGGTCACCCTGCGCTTCCGTGGTCGTGAAATGGCCCACCAGGATCTTGGTATCAAGGTTCTCGAGCGCGTCAAGAACGATCTGGAAGAGCTGGCCGTAGTCGAATCGTTCCCGAAAGTCGAAGGCCGTCAAGCTGTGATGGTCCTCGCACCCAAGAAGAAATCTTAAGGCCCACAAGAAATTGACTCATGGGGCTGGCCCCATGAGTCGGTTCGCCTTGCGATTTTGTTGTCACTCACAATGCGGAGTATGAAATGCCGAAGATGAAAACCAACCGGGGCGCCGCAAAGCGCTTCAAGAAGACTGGCTCAGGTCGCTTCAAGTGCAAGCACAACCACCTGCGTCACATCCTGACCAAGAAGAGCAGCAAGCGTAAGCGTCAGCTGGGACCGAAGTTCTTTGTTTCCGCTGCCGACCACAAACGTGTTGTCGCTTGTCTGCCGTACGCATAAGGGGGGATGTGAAAAATGCCAAGAGTTAAACGTGGTGTGACCGCTCGCGCTCGTCACAAGAAAGTAATGAAAGCCGCCAAGGGTTACTACGGCGCCCGTTCCCGTGTCTACCGCGTAGCGGTACAAGCGGTAACCAAAGCTGGTCAGTATGCCTACCGTGACCGTCGCCAGAAGAAGCGTCAGTTCCGTCAACTGTGGATTGCGCGTATCAACGCTGCAGCCCGTCAGAACGGTCTGTCCTACAGCCGTCTGATCGACGGTCTGAAGAAGGCTTCCATCGAGATCGATCGCAAGATCCTGTCCGATATCGCCGTTCACGACAAGCTGGCTTTCACCGCCCTGGTTGAAAAAGCTAAAGCAGCTCTGGTCTAATCCAGCTCTGTTATAAAAATAAAGGAGGCTCAGGCCTCCTTTTTTGTTGCTCATTTTTGAGCGTAGGCAGGTAGCATGCCAGGTTCATGAATGCTTTATCCTTCCATATGCCAACAAACTAGAACAAACGACGCTTGTCTTAATCCTGTTGCATCTGGCTTGTGGCTTTATCCATATAACAAAATGATTTGCAGGGAGAAAAGCCCGTCATAACTATGGTCAGCCAAGGGGCTTTTTTTGTATTATTCCCCTCTTGACCTTATTTAGCCTAAAGGCTCCTGTTCCGGGAGTGGTGACGAGGAAGACATGCAACAGCTTGAAGAAGTAGTCGGCCAGGCCAAGGCCGAAATTGAGGGCGTGAGCGACATCGCCGCCCTCGACGAAATCCGGGTCAAATATCTGGGTAAAAAGGGCTTTTTTACCGAGCAGATGAAGGGACTGGGTGCCCTGTCCGCTGAAGAGCGTCCCGCAGCGGGCGCCGTGATCAACCAGGCCAAACAGCAGGTTCAGGATGCCCTAAACGCGCGTCGTGAAGCCCTCGAAGTCGCCGTGCTGAACCAGAAGCTGGCCGCCGAGACCATCGACGTCAGCCTGCCGGGCCGCCGCATCGAGAATGGCGGTCTGCACCCGGTGACCCGCACCATCGAGCGCATCGAGCGCCTGTTTGGCGAGATGGGCTTCAAGGTTGCCCGTGGTCCCGAGATTGAAGATGGCTTCCACAACTTCGATGCGCTGAATATCCCGGCTCACCACCCGGCGCGTACCGATCACGACACCTTCTACTTCGATCCTGATCTGATGCTGCGTACCCACACCTCCGGTGTGCAGATCCGCACCATGGAACATCAGCAGCCGCCGATCCGCATCATCGCGCCGGGCCGCGTCTATCGTAACGACTACGACATGACCCACACCCCGATGTTCCACCAGGTCGAAGGCCTGCTGGTTGACGAGCATGCCAGCTTCACCGAGTTGAAAGGCATCCTGCACGACTTCCTGCGCAACTACTTCGAGGAAGACTTGACGATTCGCTTCCGTCCTTCCTATTTCCCGTTCACCGAGCCGAGCGCCGAAGTGGACGTGATGGGCAAAAACGGCAAGTGGCTGGAAGTGCTGGGCTGCGGCATGGTGCACCCGAACGTGCTGCGTTCGGTCGGCATCGATCCGGAAAAATACTCCGGCTTTGCCTTCGGCATGGGCGTTGAGCGCCTGACCATGCTGCGTTACGGGGTCAATGACCTGCGTGCCTTCTTCGAAAACGACCTGCGCTTCCTCAAGCAGTTCAAGTAAGGGCGAGAGAACATGAGATTCAGTAAATCCTGGGTGATGGAGTGGGTCCGCACCGAGTTGAGTGACAATGCACTGGCCGAGCAGATCACCATGGCCGGTCTGGAAGTGGACGCCGTGGAAGCGGTAGCCGGCCAGTTCAACAATGTGGTGGTGGGTGAAGTGGTCGAGTGCGCCCAGCACCCGGACGCCGACAAGCTGCGGGTGACCAAGGTCAATGTGGGCGAGGCCGAGCTGCTGGACATCGTCTGCGGTGCGCCGAACTGCCGCGCCGGCCTCAAAGTGTGCGTGGCCAAGGTCGGGGCGACCCTGCCGGGTGATTTCACCATCAAGAAAGCCAAGCTGCGCGGCCAGCCGTCCCACGGCATGCTCTGTTCCTTCAGCGAGCTGGGCATCGACGTCGAAGCCGATGGCATCATCGAGCTGCCGCTGGATGCCCCCATCGGGACCGATATCCGTGAATACCTCGCGCTCAACGACGTCAGCATCGATGTGGATCTGACCCCGAACCGTGCCGACTGCCTCGGCATCGCGGGTCTTGCCCGTGAAATCGGCGTGCTCAACAGCGTGGACGTGGTCGAGCCGACCTGGGCGCCGGCTGTTGCCACTATCGATGCAACCTTCCCGATCCGGGTTGAAGCGTCGGCAGATTGCCCCCGTTATCTCGGCCGTGTCATCAAGGGGCTGAACCTGCACGCCCAGAGCCCGCTCTGGATGCAGGAGAAGCTGCGCCGTGGCGGTATTCGTTCCATCGACGCCATCGTTGACATCACCAACTACCTGCTGCTGGAATACGGCCAGCCGATGCACGCCTTCGACCTGGCGACGCTTGAAGGGGAACTGGTGGTGCGTCGCGCCAAGGCCGACGAGCCCATGACCCTGCTCGATGGCAACGAGGTGAAGCTCAAAGAGACCACGCTCGTGATTGCCGATGCCAAAGGCCCTGCCTGCATGGCCGGCATCTTCGGCGGCGATCGCACCGGTGTCTCCGAGACCACCACCGACATCCTGCTGGAGTGCGCCTTCTTCGCGCCGCTCTCCATCACCGGCCGTGCCCGTGCCTACGGTCTGCATACCGATTCTTCCCACCGCTTCGAGCGCGGGGTGGATCCCGAGCTGCAGGCCAAGGTGATGGATCGTGCCACCCGTCTGCTGCTGGACATCTGTGGCGGTGAAGCGGGTCCGGTCATCGAAGTCAAATCCGATGCCCATTTGCCCAAGGCTGCCCCCATCAAGCTGCGCCGCACCAAGCTCGACAAGGTGATCGGCATCAGCGTGGCGGATGCGCAGGTGGTCGAAATTCTGACTCGTCTGGGCATGCAGGTAACCGTGGATACTGACGGCTGGACCGCGCTGGCTCCCTCCTGGCGTTTCGACATCGCCATCGAGGAAGACCTCATCGAGGAAGTGGCCCGCATCTACGGCTACAACAACATCCCGAACCTGAAACCCGCCGCCTCTCTGGCGATGGTGGAGCAGGCTGAAGGGCAGGTGACCCTGAAGCGGGTACGCGACCTGCTGGTTGATCGCGGTTTCCAGGAAGCGATCACCTACAGCTTCGTCGATCCCAAGACCCAGCAAACCCTGTTCCCGCAGAGCGATGCCATCGTGCTGCCGAACCCGATCTCGGTCGAGATGTCCGCCATGCGCGTCTCTCTGTTCCCGGGTCTGGTGCAGGCGGTGGTCTACAACCAGAACCGTCAGCAGCCACGCGTGCGCCTGTTTGAGCAGGGCCTGCGTTTCATCAAGGACGAGAATGCCGAGAACGGCATCCGTCAGGAACCCATGCTGGCCGGCATCATCACCGGCAACCAGGGGGACGAGCACTGGGATGTCAAGGCCCGTCCCGTCGACTTCTTCGATCTGAAGGGTGACCTGGAAGCGGTACTGGATCTGACTGCCGAAGGGGCTACCTTCACCTTCGAGCGCACCGAGCACAGTGCCCTGCATCCGGGCCAGAGCGCAGCCATTCTGCGTAATGGCGTCGTGATCGGCCACATCGGCGTGATCCATCCGAGCCTCGAGAAGAAGCTGGGGCTCAAGAGCCGCGCTGTCATGTTCGAGCTGGAGCTGGACAAACTGACGCCGGCCAAGGTGCCGGTTGCTGCCGAAGTATCCAAGTTCCCGGCCAACCGTCGCGACATCGCCGTGGTGGTTGACAGACAGATCCTGGCAGGCGACGTTCTGGCAGTAATTAAAAAAGTTGGCGGAAATCAGTTAGTTGGAATAAACTTGTTCGACGTATACCAGGGCGCTGGTATGGCAGAGGACAAGAAGAGCCTGGCCATCAGCCTGGTGTTGCAAGACACCCAGCGCACCCTGGAGGAGAAAGAGATCGCCGAGACCGTGGACAATGTCGTGCGGGCCCTCGGTGAAGAGTTGAATGCATCCTTGAGGGATTGATCTATGGCGCTTACCAAAGCCGACATTGCAGAGCACCTGTTCACCCAGCTCGGGATGAGCAAGCGTGAAGCCAAAGATATGGTGGAAGCCTTTTTTGAGGAGATCAGACAGGCGCTCGAGCGTGGCGAACAGGTCAAGATTTCCGGCTTCGGTAACTTCGATCTTCGCGAGAAGAACCAGCGTCCCGGACGCAACCCCAAGACGGGGGAGGATATTCCCATCAGCGCCCGTCGCGTGGTGACCTTCCGGCCCGGCCAGAAGCTCAAGGCCAGGGTAGAAAATGTTGAACCCAACGAGTGACAAAAAGCCAGGCAATCGCCTGGCTTTTCCATTCCGATGATAAAAATCCTTCTGTTGTCCGGCGCGCTGCTGGCCTTGCCACTGCGTGCCGCCATACTCCCGCTGTCACCGGGTGCCCAGGCTTATGCCGATTCGCTCACCGGACTGACCTTCTGTTACCCGGCCCTGCAACGTCCTCCCTATCTGGAGGCGGAGGGGGGCCTGCTTATCGATCGCATGACGCGGTTGGCAGAGCTGTTGCCGGTACCGGTGCATGTCGAGAAGCGGCCGAGCTGGGCAGCCATGACGCAGGATCTGCTGAACGGGCGCTGCGATCTCATTCCTCACGTCGGGCCTGCCCGGTCGAACTCGAGCGATACCGTCTTGAGCCGGGCCATGATGGAAGCGGAGTCCGCCATCCTCTATCGGGGTGAGCTCGATCAGGCGCAGTTTCTGGTGTCACCTATCTGGCAGGCCCAGGAGATCCTGAAGCGTCTCTATCCAGGTTCATCCCAGCAACAGCTGACCGATGCCGAGAACTGGTATGGTGCCCTGGTGGCCGGCAAGGGCAGCGCCTATCTCGGCGATTATCTGCAACTGCGCTACCTGATGCGGGAATTCCCGGATGAAGGGCTGCGCCTTCGTCGTCTTCGCAGCGATGATCTGGTCATCAGTTACCGGCTGATGATGCGCAACCAGCCCGAGTTGCTGGAGCTGGTGGATACGGCCATCCGCTATTTGCCGCCGGGCAGTCTCTACCGGGATCTGGGCAAGTATCTGCCTCAGGGTGAGCAGGATGTGAATCCTCTGCATTTTACCGACAAGGAGCAGGCCTGGCTGGTCGGCAAGGCCCACACCATCAAGATGGTGGCGGATCCCGGCTTCATGCCATACAGCGGTGTCAACCAGCAGGGAGAGCTCATTGGCTGGAGTGCGGATGTCTTGCGGGAAGTGAGTCGGCAGACAGGGCTGCGCTTCGAGCTGGTACCCGCCGCCAGCCGGGAGGAGGCGTTGGCATTGCTGCGCAGTGGCGATGCCGCCATGATGGTCGGGCTGATGGAGTCCGCCGCCCTGAACAAGGAGTTCGACTTCACCCGGATGGTGGCGACCAGCCGCTATGCTCTGGTCAGTCGCAGCAAGAGGGGGCCTGCCTCCCTCGCGGACGTCAGTGGCAAGGTGGTGGTCCCGAGAATGCTCTATGATCCCGGCCTGCTTGCCCGGTTCGGCCAGCATGAGTGGGAGGTGACCGACAACCTGCTGCAGGGATTGGCGGCGGTGCGGCATGGGGATGCCCAGGCCATGCTGGCGGAGTTGTACCAGCTCCAATATCCCATTCGAAACAACCAGTTGAGCGAGCTGACCATCACCGAATTGCCGGAGCGTTTCGGCCTCGGTTTTGCCATCCGGCCGGAACAGACCAGCCTGGCAGGGGTGCTGGATCAGAGCCTGATGACCCTCAATGATCGGCAGGTGGACGAGCTGGTGCAACGCTGGCGTCGCCTGGTGGTCAACCAGCAGGAAGGGGTCAGCTACGGTTTCTGGCTTGGCTCCGTGTTGCTGGCACTGCTGATCAGCATGGCGGTGATCTGGTCAGTCTGGCGTTCCCGCCAGCAACTGGCCCAGGAGGCCCGCGAGCGTCACAAGGTAGAGCAGGCGCTGGCGCTGGAAAGCAAGTTCAGGGAGTCTCTCTTCCAGGCGCTCCCCGTGCCCGTGTTCTTGCGCAATGACAAAGGGGAGGTGATCAAGCGCAACAAGCGGGCCAAGCGCATGGAGGCGCGCTACGCCGCCGATCTGGTGCTGCCCGCGCCACAGTTGCAGGGCGCCGAAGGGGAGCTGGCGCTGCACGAGCAGGTCTACTCCTATGCCCAGATCCCCTTGCGACTGGGCCCCCAGGCACCGGCAGGGGATCTTATCGCCCTCTCCGACATCAGCGCCCTGCGCGAGCGTACCCGCCTGCTGCGTCAGGCAGAGCGGCGCCTGCGCGCCCTCACCAATACGGTGCCCGGTGTGGTGCTGCAATTCACCCTGCTGGGGGGAGCCATCACCCGGGTGGAGTTTGTGAGCCGGGGCAGTCACGAACTGCTGGGGCTGGCGAGCCAGCAGATCCGGGTCAATCCCAACGAGACCCTGACTCGCATCTCCCACCAGGACAGGCGCGAGATGCGAGCCCCCATGCTGGCCATGCTGCAAGCCGGGCGACCTTTCTCCCATCTGCTGCGCTATCAGCACCCCGCCAAGGGAACCCGCTGGCTGCAATTTTCCGGCAGGGGGCGCCGTCAGGGGGAGGGGTGGCGGATCTACGGGGTGGTGCAGGATGTGACGGCCAGGGTGGAGCAGGAGCACTCCCTGCAGCTTTCCCACGAGCAGGCCCAGCAGGCCGTGCTTGCCAAGGGGCGCTTCCTGGCCGCCGTGAGCCACGAGATCCGCACCCCCATGAACGCCATGCTCGGCTTGCTGGAGTGGCTCGAGCAGACCGGACTCAATGCAGAGCAGGCCTCGGCTCTGGCCCATGTCAGGCAGGCGGGCAATGAACTGCTCGGGCTGCTCAACGACGTGCTCGACTTCAGCCGCAACGAGACGCGTCAGTTGCGCCTCTCTGTACAGCCCACGGATCTAGTGGAGCTGTGCGAACACGTGGCGGCGGTGCACTGGTCCAAGGCGCGATCCCGCCATCTGCAACTGCGCCTGGCGCTCGACCCGGCGCTGCCCGCCTTGATGGAACTCGATCCCCACCGGGTGCAACAGGTGCTGCACAACCTGCTCTCCAACGCCATCAAGTTCAGCGAGCGGGGAGAGGTGGTGCTCTGGGCCCGGCGACAAGGGGAGTGGATTTTGTGCGGGGTGGACGACGAGGGGCCCGGGATCAGTGCCGAGCTGTTGCCCCGGTTGTTCCTGCCCTTCGAACAAGGGGAGGAGCCTGGCCAGCCCAGAGCCCAGGGAACCGGGCTTGGGCTAGCCATCTGCCGCCAGTTGATGGAGCAGATGGGGGGCGAGATCCGGGTCGAGCCTCTGGCTCGCGGGGGTAGCCGTTTCCTCTGCTCGTTGCCCCTCAGGCATGCGCAGGAGAAGGCGCCCTGGCAACCGCGCGTCAAGACGGTCTCCCTACAACTGTTGCCCGGGGAGCTCGAATATATGCGGGCCTGGCTCGCAGAGTTTGGCGTGGCCGAGGATCCGGCGGCACCTTGCCTTGGGGCCATGCAGGACGATGGGGGCTTGCGCGCCTGGTACTGGCAGGGGGAACCCTGGATCCCGGGCTCCGTGGTCAGCCTGCTGCAGCCCAGACTCGTCCGTGGCGCCGAGGAGATCACGGACCTGCCGGGGGCAGGCAGGCGGGTGCTGCTGGTGGAAGATCACGAGGTGAACAGAATGCTGATCAGCATGCAGCTGGGTCAGCTGGGGGCCCGGGTATTGAGCGCGGCCAATGGCCGTCTGGCACTGGAGATCCTGCAATCGGAGTCGGTGGATCTGGTGCTGACGGATCTGCAGATGCCGGTGATGGACGGCGCCGAGCTCTGCAGGCAATTGCACGCCGATGAACGCTGGCAGCATCTACCCGTCTACGTGATCACCGCGGATCTCAGCGAGCAGGCGGCGCAGCGACTGGCGGAATGCGGCTGTCAGGGCCATCTGGACAAACCCGTCTTGCTCAGGGATCTGGCCGTATTGCTTCGTACCGTCTTTGGCCCCCATGACGGGGGGAAGGCACCGCAGCCAACGGCAGCCCTTTCCCTGCCCGTGTCCCTCAGCCCGGCCCTCGTAGACATCTATCTGGCATCGGTTCACCATGATCTGGCCGACATTGAGCGGTGTGTCACACAAGGGGACGAGAAGGCCCTCAATACGGCTTTACACAAGATGAAGGGGGCCGCCAAAATGGTGGGGGCTACCCCCCTGGTAGAGGTGATCGACCGTTGGCAGGAGGCCCCCGGACATCCCCTTGCAGCCGCCTTGAGGCAGTGCGTGGAAGAGGTCTGCCGACAACTGGGCGAGAGAGCATGAGATGATCATCACAGATGAAGAGTTGATGGACTTGCTGGAGTCTGATGACAGCCAGGAGCCAACTTTTTACCCGGTCAGCGTCTATGCCCTGGACGCCGTCTCCCATCTGGCGGTCAAGGGAGCGGGCCTGCCGGCCTATGCCAATCTGCACCGCACCCGACCCGATGCCGGCTGGCAATGGGAAGGACTGTTTGCCGCCGGGGCCATCGCCCTGTTTGATCCTGCCTCTCATCAGGGGGCCGACTATCTGCCTCATCTGTTGGCTCCCGGGGCGGGGATCTATCGCCTCAGCGATCCCTGGCTCGAGGGGTTGCAGGCACGGGAGCAGGGGTGGCGTGCCTGGCTCGCCCAGTGCCAGATCCTGCTGCTCGAAGATCACCCCTTCCAGGGAGCCTGCATTCAGCAGGAGATCCAGGGACTGGGGTTGCCCTGCCACTGGGTTCAGGATGGCGAAGGGTGCCTCAAGGCGCTGGAAGAGGGGGGCGTGAGATTGCTTATCTGTGATCTCAGCCTAGCGGAGCAGGATGCCATCAGCCTGCTGATGAGCCATCCCCAGTATCGCCACAGCGGTCTGCCCATCATCCTGCTCTCCGCTCATGATCAGACCCTGATAGACGGCGCCCGGCGTCTCCTGCACGATGCGGGTTTCAACGTGCTGGCCGCCCTGGCCAAGCCGCTGCAAAGCGACGATCTGCTGCGTCTGCTCAAGATGCTCTATCTTGGCCCCCAGCGTCAGCGCAGGCTGGGCGGGCTCAAGCGCACCGTGCGTAGCTGGCAGGGAGAGGCGAGAGGACAGCTTGGGCTGCTGGCAGATGCGGCTTCCTGCACGCTGCCGATCTGGCTGAGCCTGAGCGGTCTTTCCCCTCACTGGGAGCCGCTCAAGCTCTGGCTCGAGCAGCATGGACGAGAAGCAAGCGAACTCACCCTGGTCATCCACCGACGGGATCACCTGCTGAGCCAGGCGGACCGTTTCGCCCTGGTGCTGCAGGCGAGCCTCGCGGGGGCCAGACTCGCGCTGCTGCTCGATCATGCCCAGCACCTGCCGTTTGATCTCATCGAGCGTCTGCCGTTGCAATCCTTGCTGCTCGGGCAACACCTGCTGCCCGAACTGGAGGCGATGGCTGCCGACTCCTTGCTGGCCCGCTTCATCCAGCGCTCCCGGGAGCTTGGCATCGCGCTCTACCTCGACGACCCCTTCAACCTGCAGGATGCCGCCCAGTGGCAGGATCGCGGCGTGGCAGGGCGCTGGTAAATGGCTCGCTATCTTTGCTGGCCGCTCGATGAGCCGCGCTTGTGGCAGGGAATGTCGGGTTGGACGGCTCCCGCCTCACGGGCCGCCTTGCCGATGACGATGGTGGTGGGGGGGCTGACTTGCCGCTTGCAGGAGCTGGCGGGCAGCGACCCGAAGCGAATATGCGCGGCCTATGACGCCTTGAGCGAGCAGAGCGTCTATTTGCGCTTCATGCGGGCCAAGCAGCCTGCGACGGCCGAGCAGCTCGCCTTCTTTCTCGACTACCCCAGAGAACCCCAGATAGGATTGCTGCTGACCGACGAGCAGGGGGGGCCGCTTGCCATGGCCCAGTCCGTTCGCCGGCGCCTGCACCCGGACAGGGCCGAGTTTTCCTGCATCGTCGCGGATCATTTTCAGCATCGCGGCGCCGGGCGTCGCATCCTGCTGGCGCTTGCGCGGCTGGCATACGGGGAGGGGATCCGGGAGTGGACGGCGGAAGTGCTCGGCCAGAATCGCCCCATGCTGGCTCTGCTCAAGGGGCTCGGGTTGCCGCTTACCCTGGTGACAGGACGGGAGATGGTCTTTGCCAGGCTGGATCTCGCGCCCATGGCGAGCTTTGTGCTCCCATCGGCCTAAGACCAAGGGCGAATGGGCCGCCTCTTGCTCCTGTGCTAAGGTCAGCCTGTTACCCGTTGGAGGAGAACAACCATGGTGCAGTCAGCCAAACATATCGTGATCCTCACCGGTGCCGGCATCTCGGCCGAATCCGGTATCAAGACCTTCCGGGCCTGTGATGGCCTGTGGGAAGAGCACATGGTGGAGGACGTGGCCACCCCTGAAGGCTATGCGCGGGATCCCGAACTGGTACAACGTTTCTACAATGCACGGCGCCATCAGTTGCAGCGCGCCGAGATCCACCCCAATCCGGCCCACTATGCATTGGCCCGTCTGGAGCGCCTGCTGCCGGGGCGCGTCACCTTGGTCACCCAGAACATCGACAACCTGCACGAGAGTGCCGGCAGCAAGAACCTCATCCACATGCACGGCGAGTTGCTCAAGGCCCGCTGCCCGGGCTCTGGTCAGGTGATCGAGTGGCGCGGGGATCTCCATCAGGAAGAGCTGTGTTCCTGCTGCCAGTTTCCCCACCCGCTGCGCCCCCATGTGGTCTGGTTCGGGGAGATGCCCCTCGGACTTGACCGCATCTACTCGGCCCTGGCTCAGTGCGATCTCTTCATCTCCATCGGGACCTCCGGGGCGGTCTACCCTGCCGCCGGATTCGTCCATGAGGCCGGCCTGAACGGTGCCCATACGGTGGAGCTCAATCTGGAGCCGAGCGAAGTGGGCAGCCAGTTTGATGAAAAACGTTATGGTCCGGCTTCCTTGCTGGTGCCCGCTTTTGTGGATGAACTCCTGCAAAGTTGCGGAGTGCATCAGCCTCTCTCCGTCGAGGGCCATAACTGGATGGAGATGCGGGGCCCCTAATTATTGATTTTTCACACAGTTGCATTGACCCACTGAAATCGCCACACTGGCTCCTAACTTCAAGATGCAGTTGGCACAACATGTCATGAACTTTCCAACGCGCGGGATGGCCTCGCTCCTGCTGGTGCTTTTCTCGTTCGGTACCCAGGCTTCCTCCTCTTCGCTATTGCAACTGATCCTGCCGGACAAGCGGGAAATCACCCTGGATGAGGCGGCGTTGACAGCCTTGCCACAAGTGGAGTTCGAGACGGCGACGCCCTGGACCCTCGGCACTCACCGCTATCGTGGACCGACCCTGAAGAGCGTGCTGGCGCAGCAGCAGGTGGATAGTGCCAGCGCCATCGATGTTGCCGCACTCAATGGCTACCAGCAGCGGGTCGATCTCTCCCTGTTTGCCAAGGTGCCGCTGACCCTGGTGCGTTACCAGGATGACAAACCGCTCACCCGTCGCAATAAAGGGCCGCTCTGGCTGCTGGTCCCCCTCTCGGCCCATCCCGACATGGATGTGTCCGCCATCCACAACAACATGGTCTGGCAGGTGATCCGCATCGAGGTTGTCCCGTGACGCGACGACAGCGAGATAACCTGCTGCTTGCAGCCATCTTAAATGCGAAAGGGGACTCCCTCCGACGTAGGTGGGAGGGGAATTTCGCCGGGGCGTCAGCCCCGC
>NZ_JAPCIY010000090.1:0-14019 GCF_027707645.1 Aeromonas sp. QDB30
AACCTTCGAAGGCAGAGCCGTCAGATTTACAGTCTGATCCCTTTGGCCGCTCGGGAACCCCTCCCCAAGTGCGAGGCCGCATACTACCAGATCCGGCAAGGTTGTGAACCCCTTGGCCGCATTCTGACGACAAAAAAGTGTCAAGTGGTCATTTTTTGATATGTTTCGCTCAAAATTCACACTTTTCAATGACTTTTATGTCGCTGCCGAAACGGCGAGGGGACGTAGGGGGGCTGGCTGCCAGGAGCCACGGGGCTCCTGGGGAGCTGGCGCTCGCTCAGGCGTCGGCGGGGCGGGCCTGCTGGCAACCCTGCACCGCATGGGCGATGAGTTCGAGGGCGCTCTGCTCGCAGGGGGGCAGCACCTCGTCGCAACTCGCGATCGGGGTGACGCGATCCCCCCACTTGATGAGGGCGGCGCCCCAGGTCAGCCCGGCCCCGAAGGCGGCGGTCAGCAGGTAGCTGTTCGGCTTGACCCGACCCTGCTCCAGCGCCTCGCACAGGGCGATGGGCACGGTGGCGGCGGAGGTGTTGCCGTACTGCTCTATGTTGACCATCACCTTCTCCATGGGGGCGTTCATCCGCTTGGCCAGGGTCTCGATGATGCGAACGTTCGCCTGGTGCGGCACGATGAGGTCGATCTGCTCGGGGGCGATGCCGGCCTGGGCCAGTACGGTGCCGGTGGCTTCGCCCATGCCGCGCACGGCGCGCTTGAAGATCTCCTGCCCCTCGAAGTTGAAGGTGAAGAGGCCGTCAATGTCGGCGAAACGCACCCGATCCGTACCGAAGTTCGGCACGTGCAGTATCTCCCGCGCTTCGCTGTCACAACCGAGCTTGCTGGCAATCAGGCCGCTCTCCTGCTCGCTCGCCTCGATGATGACGGCGCCTGCGCCATCCCCGAACAGCACGGCGGTGTCGCGCTTGGCCCAGTCCAGCAACTGGGTCAGCCGCTCGGCACCGATCACCAGCACCCTTTGCATCATGCCGGTCTGCACCAGGGAGGTGGCGACCGAGAGGGCATAGACGAAGCCGGTGCAGGCGGCGTTGAGGTCGAACACCGCCGCCTTGTGGGCGCCGAGGGCCTGCTGCACGGCGGAGGCGCCATTGGGGACCAGCGTGCCCGGTGTGGCGGTCGCCAGGATGATGCCATCGAGGGCGGCGGCGTCCAGACCTGCGCACGCCAGGGCGCGACGGGCGGCCAGGGTGGCGAGCGTCTGGGTGCTGACATGGGAGACCCGGCGGGCCTTGATGCCGGTGCGCGGGTAGATCCACTCGTCCGAGGTATCCATGATGGTGCCGAGGTCATCGTTGGTCAGCGAGGCGGGGGGCAGGCATTTTCCCCACCCGGTGATAGTGGCGTATGTCATCTTGTCGTCGCTTGTCGTGATGGCCGCCCTGGGGCGGAAAGTGGCGAAATTATGCCGCACGGGGCGTTCACTGTCATCCTGCGGTCCCCCCAGTGTAAGGGGAGTGGCGGGAGCAAGACCGTGATTTTGCTTAAATTTCCGCTTCTCCTTGCCGTAAGATGAAGGCCCGATCCCGGCGACCCCTTCCCGAGGTGACTCCTGTGCACAAAGCGAATCTCAATCTCTTGCCCACCCTCAAGGTGCTGCTGGAGACCCGCAACATCAGCCGGGCGGCGGAGCTGCTGAACCTGAGCCAGCCCTCCATCAGCAAGCAGCTCGGCCAGCTTCGCAGCGAGTTTGGCGACGAGCTGCTGGTGCGGGAAGGGCAGCGCTGGCTGCTGACCCCGCGGGCCGAGGCCCTGGCGGCCCAGCTTGCCGATTCCCTCGGGGCCCTGGAGCGGCTCTACGAGGCGCCGGAATTTGCCCCCGAGCGCTGCGAGCGGGTGTTTCGGCTCGCCTCCTCCGACTACGTGGCCCAGCACATCCTGCCGGACATCTGTGCTGCCCTGGCGAGGGCCGCCCCCCGAGCGGCGCTGGAGTACAGCCTGTGGGACAAGCGCCAGTTGCCCCAGCTCTGGCAATCGGAGCTGGACATGGTCTCCACCATCACGGAGCTGGTGCCGGACCAGATCCGCGGCCTGCATCAGGGGGAGGACAGGCTGGTGGTGCTGATGGGGCGCCATCACCCGCTCTCTGGCATGGCGCCCAGCCTGGAGGATTACCTCGCCTGGCCCCACCTGCAGGTGAGCGGGGGCGGGGACAAGGACAGCCCGGTGGAGCAGGTGCTGGCCCCCCGCGGGCTCTCCCGCCGCTGGTTTGCCCGGGTGCCCTTCTTCCAGGCTGCGGTGGAGGTGCTGCTGCGCACAGACTGTCTGATGACCACCCCGGCTCATATCGCCTGGCAGCTCTCCCGGGAACATGCCCTGAGTTTTTGCGATCTCCCCTTCGCCACCCGGGTCCAGCAGTATCATCTGCTGTGGCACCAGCGCCACCACCTGGATCCGGCTCACCGCTGGTTTCGCGAGCTGGCCTATCCCTTCCTGCGGAATCACCTGCAATTCACCCTGGGGGAGAGTCGCAAGCAGTTGGCCCGAGGGTCGCAGGCGGGCCGCTGATGGCAGCGGGTTGTGCCACTCTATAGCCACTGGCTATGGACTCTATTCATAACTTTCACTTCTGGCATAGCGAGCCACCCCCTACCCTGATCCCGGGTGACAACAATCGACACGAAGGAAGAGAGGGTATGGAGCTGACGAGTTGGCTGGCGCTGGCCGCCATTTGCGTGATGGGGGCCATCAGCCCGGGGCCGAGCCTGGCACTGATCATCCGCAATACGGTGCAGGGAGGGCAGGGCCACGGGGTTGCCACGGCGCTGGGACATGGCCTGGGAGTCGGCATCTATGCGCTGATCACGGCCCTCGGCCTCGCCATCCTGATCACCCAGACCCCGCTGCTGTTCGATCTCATCCGCTACGGCGGCGCGGCGTTCCTCGCCTGGCTCGGGATCAAGGCGTTGCTGGCCAGGCCCGCAGGGGGTGAGGCAGGCAAGGAGGAGGGGCACCCGCCACGGGGACGTCAAGGGGCGTTCGAGGGCTTTATGGTGGCCTTCTTGAACCCCCAGCTCGCCATCTTCTTTATCGCCCTGTTCAGCCAGTTCGTGCATGCCGACACCGGCTGGCGTGAGGGGGGCATCATGATGCTGACCGCAGGCGGCATCGATGCGCTCTGGTATGTGCTGGTGGCCCTGGTGCTCTCTCGCGGGCCCGTACTCGCCTGGCTCAAGGCCAAATCCACCGTGATCGACAAGGTGAGCGGCCTGGTGCTGCTGGGGCTGGCCCTCAAGGTCGTTATCTAGCTCCGCGTCGGGTGCCTGCGTAGTCGGCACTCTCTCAGGGCCGGGGGATGAGGGGGCCGCCAGATGTCTTTGTACCGGGTCAATCCTGCATTCTGCGGTGATCTTAAGCGGGATCAAGGCGGGGGGCGGGGAGTCTGGCTAGAGTGGCGGCCATTTGCAGCCCTTCGAACCGGACGTTATGCGCGATCAGAACCATCACAACCGCCTGGAGTTGCTGGCCCCGGCCAAGAACCTCGCCTATGGCATCGAGGCCATCAACCACGGCGCCGATGCCGTCTACATGGGGGGCCCCGCCTTCGGTGCCCGCAGCGCAGCGGGCAACAGCCTTGAGGATATCGAGGCGCTGGCCCGCCATGCTCACCGCTTCGGCGCCCAGGTCTTCGTCGCCTTCAATACCCTGCTGCACGACCACGAGCTGGAGCAGGCCCGGCGCCTGACCCATCAGATCTACGAGGCAGGGGCCGATGCGCTGATCGTGCAGGACATGGGGCTGCTGGCGCTCGATTTGCCCCCCATCGCGCTGCACGCCAGCACCCAGACCGACAACCGCACCCCGGAAAAGGTGAAGTTTCTGCAGGACGTGGGCTTCTCTCAGGTGGTGCTGGCCCGCGAGCTCTCCCTTGCGCAGATCCGCGAGATAAGCGCCGCCACGAGCGTGCAGCTGGAGTTCTTCATCCACGGCGCCCTGTGCGTCTCCTACAGCGGCCAGTGCAACATCAGCCACGCCCGCACCGGGCGCAGCGCGAACCGCGGCGAGTGCGCCCAGCTCTGTCGACTGCCCTGTTCCCTGCAAACGCCGGCGGGGGAGGTGCTGGTGGAAAACAGCCACCTGCTCTCCTTGAAAGACATGGATCAGACCGACAACCTGGAGGCGCTGATCGCCGCAGGGATCCGCTCCTTCAAGATTGAAGGGCGCCTCAAGGGGCTCGACTACGTCAAGAACGTCACCGCCTGGTATCGCCAGAAGCTGGACGCCATCCTGGCGAGCCACCCCGATCTGGTGGCCGCTTCCGCCGGTCGTTGCAGCTACACCTTTACGCCGGATCCCAAGAAGAGTTTCAACCGGGGCAGCACCGACTACTTCCTCCATGGCCGACAGCCAGGCATCGACTCGCCGCGCAGCCCGAAATACGTCGGGGAGCCGCTCGGGCGCGTCACCAGCGTGACCCGCGATGGCATCGAGATCGACGGCCAGGCCGTTGCCCTCAACAACGGCGATGGCCTCGGCTTCTTCAAGCCGGGGGGCGAGCTGGTAGGGATGCGCCTCAATAAAGTGGAAGAGAAGGCACAGAGCAAGCGGTTACTCCTGTCGGAACCCATGCCCGGTCTCAAGGTGGGCACCGAGATCTTTCGCAACCACGATCAGGCCTTCAGCAAGCAGCTCGAAAAGGGGAGCGCGGATCGCCGCATCCGGGTCGATATGCGGCTATCGGAGTGTGACGAGGGACTGCGGCTCGAACTGGTGGACGAGCAGGGCATTGGTGCCGCCGTCACGCTCCCCTGCGACCAGCAGCCGGCCGACAACCCGGAACGGGCGCTGCAACAGGCCAGGGATCAGCTCGGCAAACTCGGCAACACCCTGTTTGTGGCTCGCCAGATTGAGTTGGCATTCACTCGCCCGCTGTTTATTGCGGCTTCACAGCTTAACGGCTTGCGCCGGGAGGGGATCGCCGCCCTGGAGGCGGCCCGTCTGGCTGCCTACCGGCGACCCGAGCGGCGCATTCCCCTGCGAGGCGCCGTTTATCCCCAGCATCGGCTCTCTTACCTCGGCAACGTGCTGAACAGCGCGGCGGAGCAGTTCTTTCGCGAACACGGGGTGGGGAGCATCGCCCCCGCGTATGAGGCGAACAAGGAGGAGCGGGAAGTGGTGCTGATGACAACGAAGCACTGCATCCGCTACAGCCAGCAGCTCTGCCCCAAGGAGGTGCCCGGTCTCAAGGCCGAGCCCCTGGCGCTCAAGATGGGCAAGGAGAGTTTCCGCCTGCGTTTTGACTGCCATCGCTGCGAGATGCAGGTGATGGGCAGCCTGAAGAGGGGATGATTGCCCGTGTGGGCATGGGGCTGGAGCGGATTTGATGGCAGTATGGGACGCGGCCTTGTCACGGATATCCCGTGGTGAGGCACCTTCCCCCAGCCTTCTTCTGACAAAGGATCCGTCATGAACATCCATGCACTGCCGTTTTGCACCACGAACTGGGCCGAGGTCCCGCCGACCGAACACAAGGGAGAACGCGGCGTCGCCCGCTGGCACACCCGGCAGTTCGGGGATCTGCGGGTGCGAATGGTGGAGTACTCCCCCGGGTATCTGGCGGATCACTGGTGCAGCAAGGGCCATGTGCTGCTCTGCCTCGAAGGGGAGCTGCACACCGAGTTGCAGGATGGCCGCGTCTTCACCCTGACGCCGGGCATGAGCTACCAGGTGGCGGACAACGCCGAACCCCATCGCTCCTATACCGAACTGGGCGCTCGCCTCTTTATCGTCGACTGAGCCGCCCTCTTTCCCGCTTCCCCTTGTGCATCAGGATCTTGCCATGCTTGAACTCAGACCCAACTGCGAGTGCTGTGACCGGGATCTGCCCGCCGACACGGCGACGGCCTACATCTGCTCCTTCGAGTGCACCTTCTGCGCCGAGTGCAACGATCAGTATCTGCACCTGACCTGCCCCAACTGTGGCGGCGAGCTGGTCAGGCGCCCGCGCCGCCCGGCGGCCAAGCTGGTGAACAACCCCGCCTCCCTCCAGCGCGTCTTCAATCCTGCTCTGAAAGCGGCGCTGGGCAAGGGGGGCTAGGGCCCTCCCTTCATGGGAAGGGCTGGACTGGCAACTGGCTCGTCCCTGTGGCTCTTGACCTTCTCCCGGCGGCAGCCCCTATCAAGGGGGCTCACACCAAAGGAGCAAAAGATGACGGAGCGATTCGAAGGAGAAGGGGCGAAGGCCTATGACAGCCGCATCCCCCTGCTGGTGCCAGGCTACGAGCTGCTGCACCAGCTTTGTGCCTCCCGGCTGATGGCCGCGCTGGGTCAGCAGGCCCGGGTGCTGCTGGTTGGGGTGGGCACGGGCAGCGAGTTGCTGCTGCTTGGCCGTCTCTGCCCCCGCTGGACCTTTGTGGCCCTGGATATCTCGGCGGACATGCTGGCCCATGCCAGGATGCGGGCCGAGCAGGCGGGCATGGGGGAGAGGGTGTGCTGGCACCTGGGCGCATTGCCTGTGGTGGATAAGCCCTGCGATGGTGCACTCTGTCTGCTGGTTCTGCACTTTCTGGCGCAAGATGCCAAAGCCGCGCTATTGGGTGATATTTATCGCCAGCTCAATCCTGGTGCTCCTCTGCTGCTGGCGGATCTGATGGCGCCCACGGACCCGCTCGAGCGAAAGGCGATGGGGTTGCAAGCGGCCCTCGCCGGTCTGCCGCTTCCTGCCTGCGAGCAGATGGTGCGCCGCCTCGGAGAGGATTTCACCTCCCTGGACGAGGGACAGACCCGGCGCCTCTTGCAAGGGGCCGGTTTCGCGGCGGCGCACCGCTTCTTTCAGGCGCTGGGGTTTCACGGCTGGCTGGCGCAGCGGCAGTGAGCCCTGGCCGGGCTGCGCCGGATCAACGAGAGGCCCTCTCCAGCGTCAGCAGTGCCTGCTTGATGGGCAGGCCTCCCGCATAGCCGGTGAGGCTGCCATTCTGGCCGATCACCCGGTGGCAGGGGATGATGATGGAGAGCGGATTGCGGCCGTTCGCGGCACCCACCGCCCGCACCGCATTTGGCTTGCCGATGGCGCGGGCGATGTCGCCGTAGCTGCGGGTCTCCCCGTAGGGGATGTCGCACAGCGCCTGCCACACCGCTTGCTGGAACGCCGTACCCCGCGCCGCGAGCGGCAGCGTGAAGCGTTGCAACCGGCCCGCGAAGTAGTCCCGAAACTCGGCGAGGAAGGGGGCGAGCGCCTCGCCGTCCTGCTGCCAGTCCTGCATGTCGGGGAGCGGCCGCAGCCCGGCCACGAAGTCCACGTGCACCAGACCGCGCTCGTCGATGGCGACCAGCAGTTCGCCCTGGTCGGTGGGCATCATGTCATAGCGGATCATGGGCTCTTCTCCTCGTCTTGTGCCTGTGTTGGCCGGGTGAGCAGCGCCGGTTGTTCACTCATGGCGTGCCACAGCCAGCTCGCGGCATAGGCGCGCCACGGCTGCCAGGGGGCGCTGCGCGCTGTCACCTCTTTCACCGGCAGCTTGTCACCGCCCCCCAGCGCCTTTTGCAGCACGAGATCCGAGGCGGGGAAGGCGTCCGTGTCCAGCCCGCAGCGCAGCCGCCAGTAAGCGACAGTCCAGGGGCCTATGCCCGGCAGCGCGAGCAGTTGCTCGTCGCTCGCGCTGCCCAGGGTGAGCGCGCCGCTTGCGAGCGCCGCGGCCAGCCCCTGCAGCGTGCGGATGCGGCTGCCCGGCATGCCGATGCCGTCGAGATCCAGCTCGCACAGCTGGGTCGGGGTGGGCAGCTGCGCGGTGCCGAACTGCGCCAGGGTGCGCGCCACCAGGCGCCCCATGATGGTGATGGCACCCTTGACCGACACCTGTTGGCCTACGATGGCGCGCAGCATCACCTCGTATTCATCCCACCCCCCCGGCAGCCGCACCCCGGGCCATCGTCCCTGGATGCCGGCGAGCAGCGGATCCTGCCCCAGGTGTTCGCCGATGCGGCCCATGTCGGCGTCGAGATCCCACATGCGGCGCACGCGGTACAGGATGTCCGGCAGCGCACCCGGCGGCAGATCCCGCACCGTGAGTCTGAGCCTCTCCCCCTCGACGGGCTCGATGCGGATGAGCCCCTCCTGTTCGCCGACCCGGTGACGGCGTTCGTAACCGTGCTCATCCACCCGCTCCAGCCCCGGAATGGCGCGCAACCGGTAGAACGCGAGCATGGCCTGGACGTCGAACGGCGGGCGATACAGCAGGTGCAGTTGCAGGCTAGATTGCGGTGTCTCCTGCGGCGCGCCCCCTTCCTGCTTGCGCAGGGCGCCCGGTGTCATGCCATACGCCTGCAGCCAGGCGTCGTTGAAGCGGCGAATGCTTGCAAAGCCTGCGGCAAACGCCACGTCCGTGATGGGCAGGCGCGTCTCCGTCAGCAGCCGTTTCGCAAGCAGCAGGCGGCGCGTCTGCTCCACCTGTTTCGGCGAGGCGCCGAGATGTTGCTCGAACTGGCGCCTCAGGGTGCGCTCCGTGATCCCGGCCTGCGTTGCAAGGGAGCCCAGGCTGTGCTCCGCCAGCTCGCCGCGCTCGATGCGCGCCAGCACCTGGGCGACGAGCGGTGGCAGATCGCCGCTCTGGGCCGGTGCGAGCTCGGGGCGACAGCGCAGGCAGGGGCGCAGCCCGTGCTGCTCCGCCGCCGCCGCGAAGCGAAAATAGCGCACATTGTGCTCGTGCGGTGCCCGCGCCGGACACACGGGGCGGCAATAGATGCCGGTGGAGAGCACCCCGGTGAAGAAGCGACCATCGAAACGCGCGTCTCGCGCGAGGCGTGCGGCGTGGCACTGCTCCCGGGTGAGACCCGGAATGATCTCGTCCCGTTGGGATGAATGCGGGGGCTCTGTGGTCATGGCATGGCTCGGGTTGCTGTGGGCATGTCCCAGAGACTAAGCGGGGGCGAGAGGGGTGACTAGCCAAAAACGGACAGGAATAGCAAAAATAGTGCGATCCGAGGAATCCCAGTCCTCCCTTTGTAAGGTTAGGGGGGCAGGACCCCACCCTAACCCTCCCCTTCGTAAGGGGAGGGGACAAACAGCTCCCCTCTGTGAACGGGGGCGGGGTTAGCTCCTCCCCCTTGTGAAGGGGGAGGCTGGGAGGGGGTTCAACCTCGCTTATTTCAGATAGCGCTGTTCGAGGTGTTTGCGCAGCCACTGGGGATTGAGCGCCTCACCGGTCGCGCGGCGAATGAGCTCGTCCGTGCAGTGCAGGCTGCCCTGGGACCAGATATGGCGACCGAGCCAGCCAAAGATCTCCGGCAGGCGGCCGGACTCTACGAGCGTGCCCATGTCGCCGAGCTCACGCTCGAGTGCGAAGCGCAGCTGCGCCGCGTACATGGCGCCGAGCGTGTAGCTCGGGAAGTAGCCAAACGAGCCGTCCGTCCAGTGGATGTCCTGCATGCAACCGTTCTGGTAATTGCCCTTCGTGGACAAGCCGAGCCACTGCTGCATCTTCGCGTCCCACAGCTCGGGGATGTCCGCGACCTCGATGCGCCCTTCCATCAGGTCTCGCTCCAGCTCGTAGCGCAGGATGACGTGGGCCGGGTAGGTGACTTCGTCCGCATCGACGCGGATAAAGCCGGGCTCGACCCTGTTGTACAGCTTCTCGAGGTTCGCGGGTGCGAGCGCATCCTCTGCCCCGAAGTGCGCGCGAATGCGCGGCGCAATCAGCGCGAGGAACGCGGGGTGATGGCCGAGCTGCATCTCGCAGAACAGGCTCTGGCTCTCGTGAATGCCCATGGAACGCGCCTCGGCCACCGGCTGGCCGAGCAGTGCGCGCGGCAGGCCCTGCTCGTAGCGTGCGTGGCCCGTCTCGTGGACGATGCCCATCAGGCTGGAGACGAACTCCTGCTCGTTGTAGCGCGTGGTGATGCGCACGTCCGTCGGCACGCCGCCGCAGAACGGGTGGCTGCTCACGTCGAGCCTGCCGTGAGCAAAATCAAAGCCGAGCAGTCCCATCACCTCCTGGCCGAGCGCCTGCTGCGTCGCAACCGGGAACGGGCCTTGCGGGGTGAGGAGGGTGTCGCTCTTCTGCCGCTCGCTCACGGTCTGGATGAGGCCGGGCAGCCAGCTCGTCAGATCGCCGAAGATCTGATCCAGCCTCGCGCTCGTCATGCCGGGCTCGTACAGCGCCAGCATGGCGTCATAGGGGCGCACCCCGAGCGCGTCGGCGCGCAAGGTCGCCACCTCCCGCGACAGGCGCACCACCTCCTCGAGGTTCGGGGCAAAACCTGCCCAGTCGTTCTCCTTGCGCTGGCGACGCCAGGCGTGCTCGCATTTGCTGCCGGCGAGCGACAGCGCCTCCACCAGCGCCCCCGGCAGCAGGCTTGCATCCTGCCACTGGCGCTTGATCTCCCGCAGGTTCGCACGCTGGTGCTCGTCCAGCGGTTCACTCTCTGCCTTGGCAATCCACTCCCCAAGCTCGGGGGCGGTGCGCTTGCCGTGGATCAGCACGCCGAGCTCCGCCATCGCCTCGGCGCGGGCCTCGTTGCCCCCCTCCGGCATCATGGCGGCCTGATCCCAGCCGCAGATGGCGGAGAGGTGGGAGAGGCGGTGCTGTTGTTGCTGATGTTGTTCGAGTTTCTGGTATGACATGGGATTGTCCTTGTTATCGTCCCTGATGGTATGCACCCCGTACCTGGCATGATCGGGGCCGCCCGATGCTAGCACTGCCATCCACCCTGGTGCCACCCTCAGGCAGTCAGCCGAGGCGCTTCTGGTGCCGTTCGCGGTTTTCCGCCTTCTTGCGCTCGCTCTTGCGCAGCAATACGTAGAGCGCACCGCTGCCGCCGTGGCGGCGCTCGGCGCTGTGCATGGCCATCACCGAAGGCAACTGTGGCAGCCAGGCGCTGACATGGCTCTTGAGCAGGGCACGCGGGGTGCTGCGCTCCCCCTTGCCGTGCAGGATCAGCAGGCAGCGGATATCCCGCACTTCGCATTCGGCAATGAACTGCACCAGGGCGATACGGGCCTCGTTGAGCGTCTTGTGGTGCAGGTCGAGGGAGCCTTGCAGCTCGTACTTGCCAAGGCGCAGCTTCTTGTAGACCCCCTCCTGCACGCCGTCACGCTTGAAGCCGACGATGGCGTGGGGGTCCAGCATCTCGACTGCTTCCGTGCCAAGGTGATCCAGGGTGAGTTGTTCGGCGGTGGCGGCTTCCCGGCGCGCGAGTTGCGCCTCGGTGGGCTGGTTGTTGCCCGCAACGGGGGCGATATGGTCGCTGCGAAGGGGCCGCACGTCGGCCACTTCCTGCAGGAACAGTGAGAGTTCGTCGTTATGAGACACGGCAGGCTCCCCGCATGAAAATGAGGGAGCCAGTATAGCGGGCCTTGGTGGGCCTTAGAATGGCAACGCTCGCGGGCCCCGGCCCTGCCGGGGAGGGCGGTCTGAGCGAGCCTGGTTATTGCCCCTCTTTGGGCGGCTCTGCGTGCATCACCTTGTAGATGAAATAGACCGCATAGGCGCTGATGAGCAGGAAGGTGCCGAAAATCACCAGCATGGACATCAGCCCCACGCTGTTGCCGAACATCAGGTTCATCCAGAATTCCATCTCGTTCACTCCTGTCACTGGGCGGTGACAGGCATGATAGATACCTCTTCAGGAGGGAGGGGATGATCTCGATCAACTCCCTCTCTGGTTATTTAATCGGCAGCAAATTCTGTGAGCCGACGCGCATCCGGCGCGTCAGGTCGCCGGACTGGACGCTATTTTGCTTTCTCCAGGGTCGGTTCGGTGAGGGGCGTGATGCGCCAGCCCTGCTGCTCCAGCAGGGCGAGCAGCCCGTGCTCGCCATAAAGATGCAGGGCCCCTACCACGATAAAGCTCTCGTTCGGCAGGCTGGGCCACTTCTTGACCCAGTTGCGGTTGCGCTCTGCCAGCAGGGTCTGTTCCAGCCAGGCTTGCAGCTTGGGCGGCGCCATCTCCTCCCTGAGCAGATTGATGAGGGTGGCCTCGTCCCCGTTCTGCCAGGCGGTCATCACGGCGTCGAACCCCTGCTGGATGTCGGGCAGCTCGTCCAGGGTACTCTCCAGCATCAAGGTCTGGTTGTCGCCGACGCTCGCGAGATAGCCGAGCTGCTCCAGCAGGGTCTCCAGCCCGACGATGGGCTTGCCGCCGTCGTTCGCCCGCTTGGCGAAGTGCTGGTCGACACCGTATTCACCGCGATAGCCGGTGCGCTCCAGGGCCGCCTGGGTCAGGGTAATGGCCGCAAACCAGGGACGCAGCGGGGCCAGCATGCTCTCGTTCAGACCATTCTGGCCCGCAGCGATGAGGGTGCGACGGTAGAGGTCGATGGGCAGGTGATCCTTGAGGGTCTTGCCGTCGACGAGCCGGGTGATGGCGCCCATCTCCTGCCACTGCTCCTGGCTGATGTGGGTCATGTCCACCTCCATCACCAGGGCGCGGCTCTGCTGCCAGGCGCGCTCCACCGGGTCCGGCAGGGGATAGAGAGAGGGTTTGCCCGCGTGGATGGACCCCAGCAGCCAGTGCTGTTCGTTGCCCTTGTTGATGCGGTAAAAGGCCGGATCGGCCATGGCATGGAGCGGCAGCAGCAGGCAGAGCAGGAAGGAGAGCAGCGTGGGATGGAATCTCATGAGGCACCTTATGTGAGCGGGATGAGTGCTCTATGATAAGTCCTCATTTGTCACAGCCAAGAGGTTTCCCATGCCCCACCTTCGTTTTCGGGCAGTTTCTGTCGACACCCTGCAGCGGATAAGCGCCCCCCTGATGGCGGATCTCTGCGCCCTGACCGGTGGCAAGCCGGAGTTCGTCACCCTGGAGTGCGTGCCGAGCCAGTGGGTACGAGATGGCCAGCCCGAAGCCGGTTTCCCCTTCGTGGAGCTGGTCTGGTTCGAGCGACCGCAGGAGATGCAGGATGCCGCCGCCGCCCTCATCACCCGCCACCTGAAAGGGGTGCTGGGGGAGCAGACCTATGTGGTGGTGCAGGTGCTGCCCATCGTCAAGAGTCACTACTACAGCAACGGCCAGCACTATTGAGCGGGCATCGTTGCTGAGACCGGTGCATGTCAAGAGGAGGGCCACCGAGGGCCCCTTTATCAGGCGGATTTGATCAGCAGCTTGTCAAGCCAGCGGCTTGGCAGCAGGCGGCGCAGCACGGTAAACAATTTGGTCGGGAAGGTGACCGGGTAGCGGTGCCTGGGACGCTTGCTCGTGAGCGCATGCAGTAACGGCGGGATGCAGGCCTCGCTTGGCAGGGTAAAGCCCCGGGCACCCCCTTCACGCTCCAGCCTGGCCAGCGTCTGGGCATAGGCGTCCTGGTGGCGGCTGGTAGCGGGGTCTATGTGGCGCAGGAAGGCCTCCCGGGCATTGGCGCGAAACCGGGTGTCGATGGGGCCGGGTTCGATCAGGCTGATGTGCACGCCGCTGCCCGCGAGTTCCAGGCGCAGGGTGTCGGTATAGCCTTCCAGCGCGAACTTGCTGGCGTTGTAGGCGCCACGATACTTCATGGCCACCAGGCCAAGCACCGAGCTGTTCTGTACGATGCGCCCCTCGCCTGCCGCCAGCATGGGGGGCAATATCTGGCGAATGAGGTGATGCCAGCCAAAGAGGTTGGTCTCGAACTGCTCGCGCAGCGCCTCGGTGGGCAGATCTTCCAGCGCACCGGGCTGGCCGTAGGCGCCGTTGTTGAAGAGGCCGTAGAGGCGCCCTTCTGCCAGGGCCAGCGCCTCTGCCACCCCTCGCTCTATGCTGGCGCTGTCCGCCAGATCCAGTTGCACCGCCAACAGACCCTGCTGCTGCAGCAGGGCCACATCCTCGGCCTTGCGGGCGGAAGCGATGACGGTGAAGCCCAGGGCGCCGAGCTTTCTTGCGGCGGCTAGGCCGATGCCGCTGGAGCAGCCGGTGACGAGCACGAAGGGATGGGGCATGAGCATGGTCCTGATTGACGGCCGGCAGGTGGCCCGAAGTTGGCATGGTAGCGTGGTGCCACCAAAAACAAAACCGGGCCAGAGGCCTAATGCCGATCAGTTAAGGATCCATTGACCGATCCTCAGGCTGTGTAAGAATCCGAAACTCCTTGTTGGGTTT
>NZ_JAPCIY010000091.1:0-13279 GCF_027707645.1 Aeromonas sp. QDB30
TTTGGAGACAGCCAGTTTACCAGCACCCTGTCTGTCAACTTCCACTTCCCCAAGATCCCGCGAAGAACCTGATAAAACGGGCTCTTGCCCTCCAGATGGTCGAAGAAGGCCTGCAGCACCTGCTCCCTGTCCTCCGGGTGCAGGTGGGCGCGCCAGACGTCGAAGTGGGCCGACAGCTCCTTGGGCTGGTAACCGAGCATGGAGCCCCAGCGCCGGTTGAAGATGATGAGTTTGCCGGTGGGCACATGGTTCTGCCAGATGCACAGGCCGGTGCCATCCATGGCTGCGTCCAGCTTCTCCCGCGCGTCATCCGCGATGCGTTTGAGACGCTCGTTCTCCAGCAACAACCTGTCGTAAGCCTCCCTCAGCTCCTCGTAGGTCATTCCTCATCCCTTCCCCTGTTCGAAAGCATATATAGTCGATGCACTCTCTCCTTCTGTAAAGAAGGGGATAGGGGAGGCTCTTGTTCGATATGAGGAGTTTTCTCACCCTCTGGCGGCTGTGCGCCCAGAGTCTGTGGGGATATGATGACAGCGGTGAGCGCGGCGTCCGGCCAGTGAAGAGGAGAAAATGTCCGCATGAAGATCCTGATGGGAGGTGGTCTGTTGCTGGGGGTTGCCCTGGCCCAGGCGACGCCACTGGCTGGGGACGAGTTGCAACTGGCGTTGCAGCGACTGGAAGAGTCGACGATGCCGGTGCAGGTGTTTCGCGAGCGCGTCGCCGCCCTGACTGCCGAACAGGCACACTATCCGCTCGAGGTGCAGGGCCGCCTTGCCCGGCTGCAGTGCTGGGCCCAGCCGAGTGAACGAGACGAGGAGTTTCGCCGCGCGGTGGCGTTTGCCGAGCAGGGGCTGGCGCAGGCCCGTGCCCGCAAGGACAGGGTCACCGAGGTGGGGTTGCTCGCCTGCCGCGGGTATCACCGGCAACTGCTCGGCAACATGGCCGGGGCCGGGGAGGATTACGACGCCGCCCTGACCCTGGCTCGCCGACTCGGGGATGAGCGTCAGCGTGCCGACATCCTGAGCCTGCGGGGGGAGATGTACTCCTACCAGGGGGAGCTGGCGGAGGGGCTGATGGATCTCATCGATGCCCACCAGCGCTACGAGGCGCTCGGGCTGGAGGCCAAGGGGCGCGAGGTGCTCGCCAATATTGCCAATGCCTATCGCAGGATGGGGCTCTATGAGCGGGCCGAGAGCTATTTCAAGGAGCTGGAGCACGACTACCGGCAGCTCGGGGTCGAGGAGTACCTGGTGGACATTCACAGCCAGCAGGGGCTCCTCTACATCGACACCGAAGAGTACGACAAGGCGCTGCCCCTGATGGCCGAAGCGGAGCGTTACTATCTGGGGTCAAACCAGGAAGGGGTCCTGGCCTGGAGCCGAATCGAGCTGGCCACCATCCTGCAGAAACAGGGCAAGCCGGACCAGGCCATGATCAAGCTCGATCAGGCGGCAGCCTCCCTTCATCAAGGGGAGGGGGCGGACAGCGTCACCCTGGGCCACTGGCACCTCGTCATGGCCGAGGTCCTCGAGGCCCTGAACCGACCCGGCGAGGCGCTGCGGCACCTGGACGAGGCCGAGCCCATCTTTACCCGGGAGCAGAACCTGCGCTTCCTCGCCCGGGTGCATGAGACACGGGCCCGGGTGCTGGAGCGTCAGGGGCATATCCAATCGGCCCTCACCAGCCTCAAGACCTATGTCGAGACCCGCCAGGCCCTCGAGCTCAGATTGCGGGAACAGCGCTCCTTGCAGATGCGTTTCGAGTTCGATCTCGCCCGCAAGGAGCTGGAAAACCAGACCCTCAGGTCCCAGCAGCAGTTGCAGGCGGAGAAACTCAAGCAGTTGCAGGAGCGGCGCTACTGGCAATACCTGGTGGTGGCCCTGCTGCTGGTGGTGATGGGTACCCTGGTGGTGCACCAGCGCGGGCGCACCCGCAAGATGCAGCGCCTCGCCATGACGGACGAACTGACCGGCATCCACAACCGGCGCCAGATCCAGGCCAAGGGGCGCAAATGGTTCACCCAGGCGCGGGAGGAGGGCAAACCCCTGTGCGTGCTGCTGCTGGATGTGGATCACTTCAAGAAGGTGAACGACCAGCTGGGCCACCACGTGGGGGACAGGGTGCTCACCGCCGTGGCCCAGTGCATCGAGGAGCAGTTGCGCAGCCTCGACAGGGTGGGGCGCAACGGCGGCGAGGAGTTTCTGGTGCTGCTGCCGGATACCCTTCTGGGCGAGGCCGTCGAGGTGGCGGAGCGGATCCGCCTCGCCGTCGCCTGCCTCGAGATTGAGGGGGTGCCTGCGGATCACCCCATCCGCATCAGCATCGGCTGCGCCCAGTACAAACCCGAGGATGACAACCTGGGCGAGCTGGTACGCCGGGCCGACGAGGCCATGTACGAGGCCAAGCTGGCGGGGCGCAACCGGGTGATGACGGCCCGGTGAGGCCGACCCCGGGCCCCGTGATAGCGGGCTGGGTATTTTTCACTCGCGCGGGTATAATGCCGCGCAATTTTGCTTTGATCCGGGGCCAGACCCATGTAATGCAACGCGCTTCTCCTGTCTCCACCGGCGGTCACTGACCCGCCCGCGTGGTGTCGTTGTCTGCATGGGCGCCCTGATTCCAAGGTGCTGTCCCGCATTTTTCCCACGGTGGCTCCAGGCCGCCGCTCAATAGAAGAACGTCGAATTATGTCAGCTGAATTTCTGAGTGAAGTCTCCAAGAGACGCACTTTTGCGATCATCTCGCACCCGGATGCGGGTAAAACCACCATCACCGAAAAGGTCCTGCTGTTCGGACAGGCCATTCAGCGCGCCGGTACCGTCAAGGGCCGTGGCTCGGGCCAGCACGCCAAATCCGACTGGATGGAGATGGAGAAGCAGCGCGGTATCTCCATCACCACTTCCGTGATGCAGTTCCCCTACGCCGACTGCCTGGTCAACCTGCTCGATACCCCGGGTCACGAGGACTTCTCCGAAGATACCTACCGTACCCTCACGGCGGTCGACTGCTGCCTGATGGTCATCGACGCCGCCAAGGGTGTTGAAGACCGGACCCGCAAGCTGATGGAAGTGACCCGGCTGCGCGACACCCCCATCCTCACCTTCATGAACAAGCTGGACCGCGAAGTGCGCGACCCGATGGAGGTCATGGACGAGGTGGAGCGCGAGCTCAACATCATGTGCGCCCCCATCACCTGGCCTATTGGCTGTGGCAAATCCTTCAAGGGTGTCTATCACCTCTACAAGGACGAGACCTATCTCTATCAGAGCGGTCAGGGCCACACCATCCAGGAGAAGCGGGTGGTCAAGGGGTTGAACAACCCCGAGCTGGATGCCGCCATCGGCGACGATCTGGCTGCCCAGCTGCGTGGCGAGCTGGAGCTGGTGCAGGGCGCCTCTCCCGAGTTCGATCACGACGCCTTCATCGCCGGCGAGATGACCCCGGTCTTCTTCGGGACCGCCCTTGGCAACTTCGGTGTCGACCACATGCTGGACGGCCTGACAGACTGGGCGCCAGCCCCCATGCCGCGCAAGGCCGAGAGCCGCGAAGTGGTGGCGACTGAGGAGAAGTTCTCCGGTTTCGTGTTCAAGATCCAGGCGAACATGGACCCGAAACACCGCGACCGTATCGCCTTCATGCGTATCGTGTCAGGTACTTACAGCAAGGGCATGAAGATGCGCCACGTGCGCATCGGCAAGGACGTGAACATCTCCGACGCCGTCACCTTCATGGCCGGTGACCGTGAACAGGCGGTCGAGGCCTGTGCCGGCGACATCATCGGTCTGCACAACCACGGCACCATCCAGATCGGCGACACCTTCACCCAGGGTGAAGATCTCAAGTTCACCGGCATCCCGAACTTCGCACCTGAACTGTTCCGCCGTATCCGCCTGCGTGACCCCCTCAAGCAGAAGCAACTGCTCAAGGGGTTGGTGCAGCTCTCCGAAGAGGGGGCGGTGCAGGTGTTCCGTCCGCTCATCAGCAACGACCTCATCGTCGGTGCGGTCGGTGTGCTGCAGTTCGACGTGGTGGTCTCGCGCCTCAAGAGCGAGTACAACGTCGAGGCCATCTACGAGGCGGTCAACGTCGCCACCGCCCGCTGGGTGGAAGGGACCGACGTCAAGAAGTTCGAGGAGTTCAAGCGCAAGAACGAGGTCAACCTGGCCCTCGATGGGGGTGACAACCTCACCTACATCGCGCCGACCATGGTCAACCTGCGCCTGGCCCAGGAGCGTCACCCGGACGTTCACTTCCGCCAGACCCGCGAACACTGATCACCCTGCCCGCACCCAGCGGGTGGCTGATGACCAGAGAGACCCCGCTTCGGCGGGGTTTTTTGTTATGGGGCGTGTCATTGGAAGGGGCGGCGATCCCCATCCGGGGCTTGATGAATGAATAAAAATCAAGGATAAGTGATTTAAATTTCACCCATGGAGAGAGACATGTCCGTCACCCAACCCGTAGAGGCGCAGTTTGCCGCCTACAATGCCCACGATCTCGATGCCTTCGTGGCCTGCTTTGCCCCGGATTTCAAAGGCTATCGCATGCCGACCGAGACGCCGAGCACAGTCGGCAAGGGGGCGCTGCGAGCCTTCTATGCACAGCACAGATTCAACAACCCGCTGCTCAAGGCCGAGCTGCTGTCACGCACTGTCATGGGCAACAAGGTGTTCGATCACGAGCTGATCCACGGCCTCTCCCCCGAGCCCATCGAGAGCGTGGCGGTGTTCGAGGTGAAGGAGGGTCTTATCCAGACCGCCTGGTTCTATTTCCCCTCTTAAACCCGACACTGTATTTGCCATACGGCCCCATCCTATTGCACCGCTGTGCAGGGAAGGGTGACAAGGAGATGCCATGCAGATATTCCAGGCCACGTTGGCCCACATTGAAGAAACCAGCCGTCTGTTTGATACCTACCGGCAGTTCTATGGGCAGGCGCCGGACAGCGGTGAGGCAACCCGATTCATTGGGGCACGCCTCGGCGCTGCCGATTCAGTCATCTTTCTGGCACGCAACGAGGCGGGAGAGTGTGCAGGCTTTGTCCAGTTGTATCCGGCATTCTCTTCCGTCGCGATGAAGAGGATGTGGTACCTCAATGATCTTTATGTCGTCGAGTCAGCTCGCCAGCAGGGTGTGGCAAGAGCGCTGCTGAAACGGGTGGCCAGCTTTGCCAGGGAGACAGATGCCCTGACCGTCAAACTGGCGACGGCTGTCTCCAATCAACCTGCAAAATTACTTTATGAATCAGAGGGGTATCAAAAGGTAATCGCCTTTGATCACTATACCCAGCGGGTTGGAGCCTGACAGGCGTTATGTGTCACTGTCCATGAGATGAATGGCAAGCGCTCTTCTGGGGAGGCGCGGTGTCAGCCAGGGGCCGTGATACGGGGTAAACGGGTTCGCGGGGTATCGACAGATTGCCTGTCCGGCCCCCTTCTACCCTGCGGGAGAAGGGGGGTGAGGGGAGAATTGGCGCTTCTGGCTAGAAAGTACGCAGCAATCTGGCGGGGTTGCCGGCGTAGGTGCCAGGTACAGTGATGTCCCGGGTCACCACTGCGCCTGCACCGATGACGGCTCCCTGGCATATCCGTACCGGCAAAATGGTGGCGTTTGAACCGATGGATACCCCATCCCCGATGTGGGTTCGGCCCCAACTGGCGGGATCCGGGTCGGGGGCGCCGCTTTGAAAGAGGTCATTGGCAAACATGACGCCGTGACCGATAAAACAGCGCTCACCTATGGTCACATGCTCACAGATAAAGCTGTGGGACTGGATGCGGGTGGCGCGCCCTATGGAGACGTTCGACTGTATCTCCACGAAGGGGCCGACAAAGACATCGTCAGCCAGGGTACAGCCGTAGAGATTGACAGGCTCAACCAGCTTCACCCTTTCACCGAAGCTGACATCTCGTATGCCGACAGAGAGTCGGGTTGGTTCACTCATCTCCCCTCCTTCCCGTCGAGCGCCAGTACCATGCAGATCTCGCAGGCGTCGTGGCCCGTGCAGCCAAGGGGCCCCGGCAGGTGTTCGAAGCCCAGGGATTCATAGAGGGCGGTGGCTTCCCGCAGCACGGCGGTGGTCTCCAGATAGCAGCGCTGGTAACCCAGGGCGCGAGCCTCGGCCAGCGCCTGCAACACCAGCCGCCGTCCCAGCCCCAGCCCTCGCAGGGCGGGCAGGAAGTACATCTTCTGCAGCTCGCACACATCCGCTGCCCCCGCCAGCGGCGCTATGCCACCCCCGCCGAGAATGGCGCCGTCCGGTCCCTCAATCACCCAGTAGCGGCTGCGCTCCCCCTGATAGGTCTCGTGGAGAAAATCGAGGTTGGGATCCGCCACCCCGTACCCCTTGTCGGCGGTGAGGCCGTATTCGGCGGAGACGGCGCGCACCACGGCGGCGATCCGGGGATTGTCGGCCGGGGTGATGGGGCGGATGACGAACCCCTGCTGGCGGCGGGCGCGGGAGAGGGCGCTGCGATAGAGCCGCATGCCCTCCCAGATCTGCTCGCACTCGGCGGGGGAGAGCTGGGCCAGGGCCCCCGCCATGGTCTCGTCCATCTGCCGGTGCAGCTCCTCAAGCTGTGCCTTGCCCGGCTCGGTGAGGCTCGCCTCCTTGCTGCGCCCGTCCGAGGGGTGGGGTTGCCAGGCGATAAGCTCCCGCTCGGCGAGGCGGGCCAGGGGGCGGCTGGCGTTGGACTTGTCGATGCGAAGGCGCTCGGCAAGCTGCTGGTTGGTGGCGGGACCGTTCTCCAGCTCGATGAGCAGGTGGGCCTCCAGGGGGCTCAGGGCCAGCGAGCCGCACTGCTGGGAGAGCATGCCGAGTTCGCGTACCAGTTCCCTCGACAGGGCGCGCAGGGGGCGGGGATCCATGGGGTTGTCTCCTTGTGGTGGCATTTGGTTGTTATGCGCAACCAATACCATCCTTTGGTTGTTGATGACAACTATTTGCGTGAAAAAGGGGACAGGCAGTCAGAAAAAAGGGCCCGGGAGAGGGCCCAAACATTGGAAACCCGCGCGGGGGCGCGGATCCCATCCTTGGTCAGGCAAGGCGCCAGCGAGGGTTAGACCAGCTCGGCCAGCATGGTGTCGGCATAGGGCACCAGGGCGTCGCCCTGCTTCACCTTGGCGAGGTAGTCCGGGTTGGCGATGAGGGGGCGACCGATGGCGACGAGGTCGAAGCGGTCCGCCTCGATGGCCTCGAGCGCGGTCTCGGCGCTGTAGTTGCCCACCCCCACCAGGTGGCCGTCGTAGCGGGCACGCAGGTAGTCGGAGGCGCGGCCGTCCAGGTAGTCGAAGGTGAGGCTGTCATCGAAGATGCCCAGGTGCAGATAGGCCAGAGTGCGCTGGTTCAGCTCGGCCAGCAGGTGGTCGAACACGGCGCGATCCCGGGCATCCCCTTCCAGGTGCACATAGGCGCCGGGGGAGAGACGAAGGCCGGTGCGATCCCCGCCGATGCGGGCGGCGATGGCATCCACCACCTCGAGGGCGAAGCGGCTCATGTTCTCGGGGCTGCCGCCGTAGTTGTCGGTGCGCAGGTTGCTGGCGTGGTGCAGGAACTGATCGATGAGGTAGCCGTTGGCACCGTGGATCTCCACCCCGTCAAAGCCCGCTTCGATGGCGTTGGCGGCGGCCTGGGCGTAATCCTCGACCAGCTGGGCGATTTCGCTCCCGGTCAGGGCGCGCGGCACCTGATAGACCAGCTCGCGCATGCGCGGCACCGTGCCCTCATGGGCGACGGCGGAGGGGGCCAGCACTTCGGCGTGGTGGAAGAAGGGGTGGGAGAGACGGCCCACGTGCCACAGCTGGGCGAAGATCTTGCCACCGTTGGCATGCACGGCGCTGGTCACTTTCTTCCAGCCGGCGATCTGTTCGGCGCTGTAGAGCCCCGGGGTATTGGGGTAGCCCTGCCCGTCCGGACGGATGATGGTGGCTTCGGAGATGATGAGGCCGATGTCGGCGCGGCGGCCGTAGTAGGCGGCCATCTGTTCGGTGGGCACCAGACCCGGGCCCGCCATGCAGCGGGTGAGGGGGGCCATCATGAAACGGTTCGCGAGGGTGAGGGTGTCGTTGAGGCGATAGGGCTGAAACAGGGTATTCATGATCGTCTGTCCTGAGGGAGTGATTCTTGAACGGGCATTCAAGACGTTTTTTGGTTTGCGTGCAAGTATTTTTTGAGCAAGCATTCAACATGGATTGACGGGGGAGGCTGGGGTAAACTTGCCGCCCTGTTTTTTCCGTCCCGCGGGACCTTGCCACCGGAGACCCCATGCGCAGCGCCGAATACGATCGGGATGCCGTCTTGCGAAACGCCATGGAAGCCTTTCGCGCCAAAGGCTATGCCAAGACCACCATGCAGGAGCTGGTGGCCGCAACCGGCCTGCACCCCGGCAGCCTCTATGCCGCCTTTGGCAACAAGCGCGGCCTGCTGCTGGCGGCGGTCGATCACTATGTGGCAGAGAAGGGGGCCCTGCGCCGCCGCTGCCTGGCACAGCCCAGCCCGCTGGCGGGGCTGCACGCCTTCCTCGAGCAGGTGGTGGACGATGCCCTGCAGGGCTCCTGCCTGCTGACCCGCACCCTGATGGAGCTGGCGGAGCAGGACGAGGAGCTGCACCTTCGCTTCAAGGCCATCTACGGCGAGCTGGAACAGGATCTGGCCGGGCAGCTGACCCTGGCAAAGGCGCAGGGAGAGCTGGCAAAAGAGGGGGACATCCCCACCCTGACCGCCTTCTTGCAGGTCCATATCCAGGGACTGGTCACCTTCGCCCAGTGCCACCCCGACCGCCCTCTGCTGGCCGGTGTCGTCGCCCGGATGATGAGCGCCCTGCGGGCGTGATGGCGAAGATGTAAACAACAAAGGCTCCCGCGGGAGCCTTTGTTGTTGCTGGGGATGCCCCTCGCAGCAGGGATTTTGCCCCCTTCTCCCGCTCATTTACAAAAGAATGGGAGAAGAGTTGGGGATGAGGGGGAGGAACTGCCAGTCGCTGCCGCTTAGCCCGGATTCACCAGGTCCTTCATCAACGCCTTCAACCAGGTCAACGCCGGTTGCTGGGCGTGGACCGGGTGCCAGACGCAGTTGAGGTGATAGTCCGGCACGTCGTCGGGCAGGGGCAGGCTTTTCAGCGGCCAGTGGCTGGCGAGCAGCTCGGCCACCATGCTGGGCAGTACCAAGAGGTGGTCGCTCTGGCTCACGATGGCGGCGGCGGACATATAGCTCTGGCTGTTGACCGAGATGGTGCGGCTATGGCCCAGGCTCTGCAAATAGCGGTCGAGGCTCGCCTCCGAGGTGCCGAGCGGCGAGTGGAACACATGGGGCATCTCGATTAGCTGGTCGAGGGTGATGCGCTCCTCCTCCAGCTCCAGGGTGGCGCGCACCAGCCCGGCCAGGGGTTCGGTGAGCCAGGTCTCCTTGCCCAGATACCCCGGTACCTGCATGTACTCGTCAAACCCCAGCACCAGGTCGATTTCGCCGCTCGCCAGCTCGGCTTCGGGCAGGGTATCGCGCAGGATGCGGATTTCGATGGTGACGCCGGGGGCCAGCTTCCTGAGGCGCTGGATAAGGGGCGGGATCAGCACGCACTCCACGTAATCTGTGGTGCAGAGCACGAAGCGCCGCTTCGACTGGCTCGGCTCGAACTCTTCTTCCTCGGTGAGCTGCTGCTCCAGCAGCCGCAGCGCCTGCTGCACCCCGAGATGCAGCCGCTGGGCACGCGGGGTCGGCAGCATCCCCTGCGGGGTGCGTACCAAAAGCGGGTCGCCGAGAAAGGTGCGCAGCCGGTTAAGGGAGTGGCTCATGGCTGGCTGGCTGATAAAGAGCGCTTCGGCGGCGCGGGTGACGCTGCCCTGCGTCATCAGGGCGTCAAACGCGAGCAGCAGATTGAGGTCGAGCTGGTGCAGTTTCATGGGGGGATTATTCGCCGTGTTTATGGGACAATCCATCCTATTCATTTGATGGATGGGGGCGCAACGTCTTAATCTGCGACCCACTCTTATTTTTCCGGGTTCCCGCGCCGCATCTGGCGTAAACGGGGGCCTCAATCCATGCAAGGAGCCTTGCGATGAGCATCAAGACCATTAACTCCACGCCGGCCGCCGACGGCTTCACCATGCCCGCCGAGTGGGCGCACCAGCAGGCCGTCTGGATGATCTGGCCGTTTCGCCCGGACAACTGGCGCGTAGCCGGTCGCTTCGCGCAAGAGACCTTCGCCAAGGTGGCGGATGCCATCGGTGGCGCCACCCCGGTCTTTATGGGGGTACCGGCCCAGTTTATGGAGCAGGCCCGCGCCATCATGCCCGCTCACGTCACTCTGGTCGAGATGAACAGCGATGACTGCTGGGCTCGCGATACCGGCCCGACCATCGTCACCAACGCGGCCGGCGAGTGCCGTGGGGTGGATTGGGGCTTCAACGCCTGGGGCGGTCACAAGGGCGGTCTCTACTACCCGTGGAATCAGGATGAGGAAGTGGCAGCCCAGATGCTGACCCAACACGGCATGGCTCGCTACGATGCGCCGCTGATTCTGGAAGGGGGCTCCATCCACGTTGATGGCGAAGGCACCTGCCTGACCACCGCCGAGTGCCTGCTCAACGAAAACCGCAACCCGCACCTGACCAAAGCGCAGATCGAAGCTCACCTGCGCGACTATCTGGGCGTCACCCGCTTTATCTGGCTGGACGAAGGCGTCTATATGGACGAAACCGACGGCCACATCGACAACATGTGCTGCTTCGTGCGTCCGGGTGAAGTGGCGCTGCACTGGACTGATGACCAGAACGATCCCCAGTACGCCCGCTCCGTGGCCGCCCTCAAGGTGCTGGAAGCGGCGGTGGATGCCAAGGGTCGCAAGCTGAAAGTGTGGAAGCTGCCCCAGCCGGGCCCGCTCTACTGCACAGAGGAAGAGTCTGCCGGCGTCGAGAGCGGCAGCGGTGTGCCGCGCGAGGCAGAAGGTCGTCTGGCCGGCTCCTACGTGAACTTCCTTATCACCAACGATCGCATCGTCTACCCGCTGCTGGATGCCGCCACCGACGGCGAAGCCCAGCGCATTCTGGAAGAGATCTTCCCGGATCACACCGTGGTCGGCGTCCCGGCCCGCGAGATCCTGCTGGGCGGTGGCAATATCCACTGCATTACCCAGCAGATCCCTTCCGGCAAATAAGAACCGGATGACGATCCTGCTGCGAGGCAGTTATTAGAGGCTTATGTGCAGCTCACTTATGTGGAACAAACGGCTCATGTATTCACATACACTCCGGTTCCTGCGCTGCTCTTCATCTTGCTTACGGCCTCTCGCGACGGGTCGTAAACCGGTTCTAGTTAGTATTCAAAACCCCACGCCGTGGGGTTTTATCTCTTGATGACGTGATGGTCGCAGGCGCCGATGCGGCGATCATCATGACAAACAGTCACCCTTTTACAGGAGATCCCCATGATCGAAGTGACCGAGGTTTCCATTGCCGAGCTGCGTGCCGCGCTCGAATCAGGCCGCACCACCGCGGTCGAACTGGTCGAGGCCTATCAGGCCCGGATCGCCGCCTATGACGGCCCCGAGACAGCAACCCGCCTCAATGCCGTCGTGGTGCCCAACCCCGATGCCCTGAAAGAGGCGCAAGCTTCCGATGCCCGCCGTGCCCGTGGCGAGACCCTGGGGCCGCTCGACGGCATCCCCTACACCGCCAAGGACAGCTATCTGGTCAAGGGGCTGACCGCCGCCTCCGGCAGCCCGGCCTTCAAGGATCTGGTGGCCCAGCGCGATGCCTTTACCGTTGAGCGCCTGCGCGCCGCCGGTGCCATCTGCCTTGGCAAAACCAATATGCCCCCCATGGCCAATGGCGGCATGCAGCGCGGCGTCTATGGCCGTGCCGAGAGCCCCTACAACGCCGACTACCTGACCGCGCCGTTTGCTTCCGGCTCCTCCAACGGCGCCGGTACCGCCACCGCCGCCAGCTTCTCCGCCTTTGGTCTGGCCGAAGAGACCTGGTCGAGCGGCCGTGGCCCTGCCTCCAACAACGGCCTGTGCGCCTACACCCCGTCCCGTGGCGTCATCTCGGTGCGCGGCAACTGGCCCCTGACTCCGACCATGGATGTGGTGGTGCCCTATGCCCGCACCATGGCCGATCTGCTGGAAGTGCTCGATGTAGTGGTCGCCGACGATGCCGACACTCGCGGTGATCTGTGGCGCATGCAGCCTTGGGTCAAGCTGCCCAAAGCCTCCGAAGTGCGTCCGGCTTCCTATCTGGAGCTGGCTGCCAAGCCCGATGCCCTCAAGGGCAAGCGCCTCGGCGTGCAGCGCATGTTTATCAACAAGGATGAACTGGCCGGCACCAGCGACAACCCCGGCATCGGCGGCCCGACCGGTCAGCGTATCCATACCCGCGAGACCGTGATTGCGCTGTGGGAGCAGGCCCGTCAGGTGCTGGAAGCCGCTGGCGCCGAAGTCATCGAAGTGGACTTCCCGCTGGTCTCCAACTGCGAAGGGGACAGACCCGGCGCGCCGACCGTGTTCAATCGCGGCATCGTGAGCCCGGAGTTTCTCAACGACGAGCTGTGGGAGCTCTCCGGCTGGGCGTTCGACGACTTCCTGCGCGCCAATGGCGATCCCAAGCTCAATAAGCTGGCCGATGTGGATGGCCCCCAGATCTTCCCCCACGATCCGGGCACCTTGCCGAACCGCGAAGGGGATCTGGCGGCGGGCATGGACGAGTACGTCAAGATGGCCAAGCGCGGTCTCAAGCGTTTCGACGAGATTGCCTCTGTGCCGGACGGCCTGCGTGGTCTGGAGAAGACCCGCAAGCTGGATCTGGAAGACTGGATGGACGGGCTCAAGCTTGACGCCGTGCTGTTCCCGACCGTCGCCGACGTGGGCCCGGCTGACGCGGACGTGAATCCGGCCTCCGCCGATATCGCCTGGAGCAACGGCATCTGGGTCGCCAACGGCAACCTCGCCATTCGCCATCTCGGCGTGCCGACCGTCACCGTTCCCATGGGGGTGATGGCCGATATCGGTATGCCGGTGGGGCTGACCTTCGCCGGCCGCGCCTATGACGACAACAACCTGCTGCGCCTCGCCTCGGCCTTCGAGTCCACCGGCAGCAAGCGGATGGTGCCGCCACGTACGCCACCGTTGATTTGATTACAGTTAGTTCCTGAAAGCAAAGCCAGCCAAGGAGTGGCTGGCTTCGAAAAGTATGTTTCCAACATATTCTATCTACATGTACAGGATCTTTAGCTACAACCAATTGAAATAGATAGAAAAAAGGCTTCGTTTGTGATCTGATTTAATCGCAA
>NZ_JAPCIY010000092.1:0-13175 GCF_027707645.1 Aeromonas sp. QDB30
ACTCATGATGAACCCTGTTCCATGGCTCCAGATGACAAACATGATCTCATATCAGGGACTTGTTCGCACCTTCCCTTACTGCCAAGGAGAGCATTTTACCACCATGCAGTCTTTGTTCAAATAATGCAAAATTGACAATATCTTTAACTATCAAACGGTTACCTTTCCATTGAAATGCATGATGGCGGATATGGTACTACAGGTAATTAATTCAGTTCAAAAAACGTGCAAAAAAATAGCCATTTATGTAATCGTTCTCACTTACTTGGGCCTGTGAGGGGGATTTTGACATCACCAGCATTTTCTTTCGAATAATGTGCGTATTTGGATGACTCCTGCATGCCAGTCTTGTCGCAGGAGTGATTATTGCGTCTTAAGAATATTCTGATATTGCCTGCGCTGCGGCTTGAGGTGACCGCCCAGATCGGGCCAGGGGTGCCACTGGTCCGGCACCATGAAACCAGGCAGGGTCTGCCGGATCCAGGCCGCCAGCTCGTCAGGGGGCACCGGCTCGCCATGCCACTCGATGAAGGCGGCCGGCCTCTGCCCCCACTCATCGCTCGGCACCGGCACCACCAGCGCCTGTGCCACGGCGGGGTGATCTACCAGTCGCTGTTCTATGGTCTCGGGCTGGATGTTTTCGCCCCCGGAGATGAAGAGGTTGTCGAGCCGCCCCTCTACCACCAGTTCGCCATCCTCGGTGAAATGCCCCTTGTCGCGGGTGTGGAACCAGCCTGCCTCATCGAGCGGCCGCTCTAGCCCACCTGCTTTGAAATAGCCGGCAAACAGGGTGTCACCGCGCACGCAGATCTCCCCCTGCTGGATGCAGACCTCCCGTCCCGGCAGCGCCTTGCCCACCACGCCAGCGGTGGACGGCCGACCGGTGCAGACCTGGCTGCCCATCTCGGAGAGGCCGTAACTCACCTTGGGCACCAGCCCCATGGCGCTCAGCCGGTTCACCAGTGGCTGGGGAATGGCGGCGCCGCCGAGCAGCAGCTCGCGCAGCCGGGTTTGGGCTGGATCGAAGCCCTCTGCCAGCAGTCGCCAGAGCTGGGTCGGCACCAGGGAGAGATGGGTGATGGGTTGCTGCTCGAGCCGCTCCCTGAGCGGGCGGCTGCGATCGTCCAGCACCAGGGCTGCACCCGCCAGAAAGACCCGGAACAGGATGGCGTAACCGCCGACATGAAACAGCGGCAGGGAGAGCAGCCAGCCGCAGGCTTCGTCCAGGGGGATCAGGGTGGCGGAACCCCGGGCGGAGGCGAGGTGGTTGGCGAGGCGGTGGACCACCGCCTTGGGGGTACCGCTGGATCCCGAGGTGAGGATCATGTTGTTCGGCTGGTCGGGTACCAGCGGGGACTCCCCATCTGCGGCCAGCTCCCCCGTGAAGTCGAGGCTGAGGGCTTGCCAGTCGCCCGCCGGGATCTCACCTGCCGACCAGAATGCCCGGGCCTCGAGCTGGCTCGCCAGTTCGCTGTGTCTGGTTGCCGGAAAGGCGGGATTGAGGGGGCAGAAGACGATGCCGCTGCGCACGCAGGCCCAGGTCAGCAACACATCCTCCAGGGCGCCGCGCACCACGGCGGCGAGATGATCTCCCCGTTCCAGCCCGGCCCGGGCGAGCTGATTGCACAGGCTGTTGAGGCGCAGGTCGAGGCGCTGGTAGCTAAGAGGCTCCCCGCTGTGGATGGCAATACGATGAGGGGCATGTGTCGCCCAGCGTCGTACCGGGCAGGTTTCCTGCCGTGGGATCTGACGGGTCACCATGGATCAGTCTCGGTGAAACAGGGGGTCCATCCTGCTCGGATCGGGTTGCCCCTGCTTGTCCAGCAGATCCCTGGCCAGCCAGCGGCGGGTATCGAGGCCAGGGGCCTGATCCGGCGCCCACTCCCCTGCGAGGCGGGCGAGCTGGCCGAGGCCGAGACCGGACTCGAAACAGGAGGAGACGATCACCTTGAGGCGCAGCTCGCGAGCGCGGGCAACCAGCGCCTCGCAGTGGGCCAGGGTGCCGAGCAGGGTCGGCTTGAGCACCAGGGCGCGCAGTTGCGGGATGGGCTCCCAGGGCTTGCCCTGGGCCAGCAGTTCGTCCAGCGCCACCGGCATGCCGGTGCGGCTGGCGACGAAGGCGATGTCCTCGAAGTCGGCGCACAGATCTTCGAGGTATTCGATGCGATTCGGATCCAGGTGGCCGCAGAAGGCCCAGGCCTCCTCGCGGGTCCAGCCCTGGTTGGCGTCCAGGACCAGCTTGAGGTTGGGGCGCCGATCGAGCAGCAGCCGGATCAGCGCCAGCTCGTCGCGCATGGGGTAGCGGGCCACCTTCAGCTTGGCCTTGAGGGGGGTCTCGTGCAGCCACTGTTTCCAGTTCTTGAGCAGCTCCTGGGGGGAGCCCTGGATCAGCGGATAGGGCTCGGGCAGGGGGGCTCCCTGCTCGGGCCAGCTACGACGGGCGCAGTCGAGCCCGAACTGCACCGAGGGCAGCTGTGGCGTCGGGGTCTGTCCCCGCGCCAGCTGCGCCAGACAGTCGAGGGCCTCGGCCTGGGCGTCGGCCAGGGTCTCTTTGGAAAATCCTGGCAGGGGGGCTATCTCCCCCCAGCCATCATCGATGCGTACCAGCAGGCCCTCGCGCGCTACCTGCAACTGACCATGAAAGGCCAGGGGCTGGGTAAAGGGCAGTTGGTAGCGGTAGAGGGCGAGTGTCATCAGGGATTCCGCTTGTATTTGGAGAAGTCGGGACGGCGTTTCTCGTTGAATGCGTTGCGCCCTTCCTGACCCTCTTCGGTCATGTAGAACAGCATGGTGGCATTGCCTGCCAGCTCCTGCAAACCGGCCTGGCCGTCGCAGTCGGCGTTGAGGGCCGCCTTCAGGCAGCGCAGGGCCATGGGGCTGTGTTGCAGCATCTCGCGGCACCAGCGCACGGTTTCACGCTCCAGCTCGGCCAGGGGCACGACGGTGTTGACCAGCCCCATGTCGAGGGCCTGTTTGGCGTCGTAGAGGCGGCAGAGGAACCAGATCTCCCGAGCCTTCTTCTGGCCGACGATGCGGGCCATGTAGGAGGCGCCCCAGCCGCCGTCGAAGGAGCCCACCTTGGGGCCGGTCTGGCCGAACTGGGCGTTGTCGGCGGCGATGGTCAGGTCGCACATCATGTGCAGCACGTGGCCGCCACCGACGGCATAGCCAGCCACCATGGCAACGACCGGTTTCGGGCAGGTGCGGATGTCGCGCTGGAAGTCGAGCACGTTGAGGTGATGAGTCCCCTCGTCATCGCGATAGCCACCGTAGTCGCCGCGGATCTTCTGGTCGCCGCCGGCGCAGAAGGCCTTCTCGCCGAAGCCGGTGAGGATGATGGAGCCGACCTTGTCGTCGTAGCGGGCATCGGCCAGGGCTTGCAGCATCTCTTTCACGGTACGGGGGCGGAAGGCGTTGCGCACCTGGGGACGGTTGATGGTGATCTTGGCAATGCCCTCTGGGGACTTGTGATAGAGGATGTCCTCGTAACCGGCGGAGCAGTCGTGCCACTCGACAGGGGCATAGAGCTCGGCTTCCGTCATTGCTTCAATCATGGATCTTCTCTTCTGGTTGGTGAGCCCACTCCCGCAGGAGCCGGGCAAAGGTATCGGGCTGGCTTGTGTGCAGATTGTGTCCGCCATCCAGAGCCAAGTGTTTGATATTGCAGCCTTGCTTTACCAACTGGCAAGCGAGGGCATGGAATTTGTGATCCCGGTTGCCTGAGATCCACTGCACCGGCAGCCGGGTATCCCGAAGCCAGGGGGCGAGATCCGGCTGCCGCCCCAGGGACGTGGCCCTCAGCATGGCGGCCACGGCCTTGCCGTCGTTGCCAAGGCGGCGTGCGGCCTGGCGGGTGCGGGCATCGTCGTCCAGGTCGGCGAAGACGCCCTGGCGGTACCAGTCGGCAAGCACCCGAGTCAGGGGCTCGCACTCGAAACGCCGGGCCCAGGCTTCATCGTGAGCGATGCGGGCCGGACGTTCACCGGCAGGCAGCCCGGGGTGGCAGTTCTCCAGCAGCAGGGCCTGCAACCCCGCCGGGGAGTGGCTGGCGTGATGAAGCGCGAGCCGCCCCCCCAGCGAATACCCCACCAGCCGGTAGTGGGCGATATCCCGCGCGGCCAGCTCGTCGCAGAGCCAGTGATGGGCCTCGTCAAAGCCGCTCACCCGCAGTGCCCGGTTGCGGCCGTGGCCCGGCAGATCCAGGGCATGGCACGGGACGCCGGGCAGGGTCTGGATGACAGGTCGCCAGTCGTCGGCGTCCCCCAGCAGGCCGTGCAGCAGCACCAGCGGCGCGGCGGGATCAGAGACCACGGATAGCGGCTCCCAGTGCTTTGAGATCCTCGGCGACTTCACTGCTCGGTACCTTGATTTCAATCAGGGTTACCCCGTTTTTCAGGGCTGCGGCATAGTCCTGCTCAAATGCGTCGAGGGTGGTGGGGGCCCGGTAGTGCAGGCCGAACATGGCGGCGGCGTGCTCGAAGTGCAGGCCGTGGGGCAGGCAGTAGTAGGTCTCCAGCAGGGCGTCCTGGGTGGGCACAGGCAGCATGCGGAAGATGCTGCCGCCGTCGTTGTTGAGCAGGATCACCACCAGGGGGCGGCTCCCCTTGCCGAGCAGCGCCAGGCTGTTGAGATCGTGCAGGGCGCTGAGATCCCCGAGCAGCAGGGTGGTGGGCTCGCGACTGTCAGGCGGGACCGACTGTGCGAAGCCGTATGCGGTGGCGATAAGGCCATCGATGCCGGAGGCGCCGCGGTTGGTCATCACCCGGCTGGGGCCCTTGCCCACCTCGCCCAGCATGTCCATCAGCCGGGCCGGCATGCTGTTGCCGACGAACAACTGACCCTGGATGAGCTGATTCAGGCGATGGCACACCCCGAGCTCCGAGAAGCGATCACAGGCGGTGCGGATCTGCTGGCTGATGGCCTGCTGGCGCGCGGCCAACTGGTGCCAGGGCTGCTGCGAATGGGGGATTGGATGGGCGGCCGCAAAGGCGGCGGGGTCGCACACCAGGCGACGGCGCAGCCGGTAGTCGGGGTCGAGGCGTGCCGGCTGCGGGTCCACCAGCCAGTAATCTTGCCAGGGGTGTTGTTTGATGAACTGGCCGAGGCGCTTGGAGATGAGGCGGGCGCCGAATTGCAGCACTACCTCGGCGCGGGCCAGCTCGGCCACGAAGTCGCTGTGTTGCAGGGCGAGATCCGTGTGGACGAGGTTGCGATCATCGAAGCGGATCTGGCTTTGCAGATCCGCCAGCAGGGGCCAGCCGAGGCGGTCTGCCAGCTCGGCCACCGCCTTGCCTTGCACCGGATCCTGGATGCGTCCGGCGACGATGACACCGCGCTTGCCGATGAGACTGTCCCAGTCCGGCTGGGCGGGGCAGCCTGGCTCGCCAGCCAGCCAGGGGCTCCAGGGCTTGGCCGAGTGCAGCCAGTCGCCGAGAGGCGCCAGGTAGTCGGCAAAGTCCAGGTAGGCATCGCCGGGGTAGAGGGGCTCGGGGTACATGCAGTTGAAGTGCACCGGCCCCGGGGTGTGCGCCTGTCGTGCCAGGGCCTGATCCACCGAGCTCAGCACGAAGGCCGCCGGAATGGTGGGAGTGGGGCTCGGCAGATTTTGCTGATAGACGGGGTAGCGACCGAAGATCCCCGGCTGATCGATGGCCTGGTTGGCCCCGTTGTCGATGAGCTCGGGTGGCCTGTCGGCAGAGAGAATGATGAGCGGGACCCCGGTGAGCTGGGCTTCCGCCACCGCGGGCCAGAGGTTGGCCACCGCGGTGCCCGAGGTCATGATCACCGCCACCGGGCGGCCGCTCCCCTTGGCCAGCCCCAGCGCCATGAAGCCCAGACCCCGCTCGTCGAAGTGCAGATGGCGGCGAAAGCCCGGGTGGGCTGCGGCGGCCATGGTGAGCGGCGCCGAGCGGGAGCCGGAGGCCAGGGCGATGTCGCGTACGCCGAGGCGAAAGAGCTCTTCCAGCAAGAGGGAGGACCAGACATGGTTGAAGGTGGCGTGATGGCTGGCAAAGGCGTGATGCGCGGACACGTGGCTGGCGGACATGAAGCTCTCGCAGTGAGGAGTCGGTAAGAAACGCTATCCCAGCAGGGAGAGCACGTTGGCGATCTTGTTGTCGAGTTCGGCCCACTCGGCGGCGGGCTCCGATCCCGCCACTATGCCGGCACCGGCGAACAGGCTGATGCGTTGGCCCCTGATCCGGGCGCTGCGAATGGCGACGGAGAACTCCGAGGTCTCCCGGCTCAGCATGCCGCAGGCACCGGCATACCAGCCGCGATCATGGGGCTCGCATTCACGGATGAAGGCGAGCGCCGCCTCGCGGGGGGCGCCCCCCACGGCGGGAGTGGGGTGCAGGGCAGCCAGCAGTTGCCAGTCGCAGACGCCGGGTTTGAGCTCGGCCTCAATGTCGCACTTGAGGTGTTGCAGCAGCCGCAATTTCAGAATGCGCGGCTCGGTCAGGGTGGCATCGGTCGTGAGGGGGGCCAGGCGGCTGAGAATGTCGGCGTGAACCAGCCGGTTCTCCAGCCGGTTCTTGCTGTCGGCCAGCAGCTCGGCGGCCAGGGCTGCGTCGGTCGCCTCATCCCCGGAACGGCGAATGGTGCCTGCCAGCGCCTCGGTAAAGAGGTGGCCCTTCTCCCGGCGGTAGAGGCGCTCGGGGGAGCAGGAGATGAAGCTCTGCTCGGGGGAGAACTGGAAGCCGAAGTGGAAGCACTCCTGGGCGTGGCGGGCCCACTGTGTCAGCAGGGACCAGGGGCAGAGGGGCGCATCGTGCGCCTCGCTCTGGAGCAGACTCTCCCGGGACAGTACCACCTTGGGGGTGCGGGCCTGGAAGTCGGGGGCCGTGACCTGCTCCACCAGGGTCTGCCACTGGGCAGGGCCCGGCAGGTCCTGGCGCTGCCATGGCCGCTTTTGCAGGGCGGGCAGGGGGGCCTCGGGTTGCAGGGCATCGAGCGCCGCCTCGGCGGCGCAGAGTTCGGCTTCGAATGCGTGACCCTCTTCCCGGACAGGCAGCCAGAGATTGAGGCAGAGGCTGGTGCACTCCCCCCGGCGTACCAGTTCGATGCGGGGCAGCACGAAGCGGCAGGGGCCAAAACCCTGCCAGCCGGGCAGATCCGGGTCGAACGCCAGACCGCCGTAGTAGCGAGGGCTGTCTTCACTGGCCGTGCCGGCAAGGTCGCAGACCCGCTGGATATCCTCCGGCCGGGTCAGCTCGTGGATGGCGCCAAGCGCCACGTACTCCGGGCTCTGTTGCCCTCTGGCGTGCCAATAGATGCGGGGGTAGAGCGTCTGGGCCGCCAACCAGCCGGGAAAGACGTCGACGTGAGCGGCCACGCGCAGTCGCACGAAACCGCTGACAGTGCTGTGACGCAGGGCGTCCAGTTGTTGCTTGAGGTGGGTCTGAGCCAACATGGATGTCTAGTCTGAGCCGGATAATCGCGATCGCTCCGGGGGAGGATGGCGCAGGTTGATGCCAAAGGGCGACGATTTCCTATATATTATCTGCCCATTCGTCCATGTAAATTGCCCGGGGGAGCCGACGCCCCCGCGCAGCCAAGTATACCTAAATCCGGTTCGATAACCCTTAACACGATCAATATCTGATTGTTTGGCCATCACAATATGACAAATACCTTCTCTGTTTGGTTGCTGGCGGCGCGTTTGCGAACACTGCCCCTGGCGTGCTCCTCCATCTTGCTGGGCTCGGGGCTGGCAGCCAGCCGGGGAGCGTTCGACGGCACCATCATGGGACTCTCCCTGCTGACCGCCATCCTGCTGCAAATTCTCTCCAATCTGGCCAACGACTATGGCGATGCGGTCTCCGGTGCCGACAACGGGGAGCGGATCGGTCCCCAGCGCGCCGTGGTTTCCGGCCTCATCACCCGGCACCAGATGTGTGTGGCCATGGGGCTGACCGCCCTGGCGGCCGTGGTGAGCGGCCTCTCCCTGCTGGTCTGCGCCTTCGGGGAGGCGTGGCAGCAGATCCTGACGTTCATCCTGCTGGGGGGAGCGGCCATCGTCGCGGCCATCACCTACACGGTGGGCAAGAGCCCCTACGGCTATCGCGGCTTCGGGGACATCTCGGTATTCCTGTTCTTCGGCCTGCTGGGGGTGCTCGGTTCCTACTACCTCTTCACCCATCGCCTGGAGTGGGACCTGTTGCTGCCCGCCACCGCCTGCGGCCTGCTGGCGACTGCCGTGCTCAACATCAACAACGTGCGGGACATCGAGACCGATGCCGCCAGCGGCAAGATCACCCTGGCGGTGCGCCTTGGCCGCAACCGGGCCATCGCCTATCACTGGGTCTTGCTGGGGGCGGCGCTGCTGGCGACCATCGTCTTCCTGCTGACTCAGCCTGCGAGCCTCTGGCCCTGGATCTTCCTGCCCGCCATGAAGCCCCTCACCGATGCCGCCCGCACCCTGCGAGAGAGTTTCGATGGCGAGGTGCTGACCGGCGCCCTCAAGAAGACCGCCATCAGCGCATTTCTGTTCAGCCTGCTGCTCTCCGCCGGGCTGGCGCTCACCTGAGGCCGACGCGTTTGGCAATGAAAAGGGCTCCCGAACGGGAGCCCTTTTTGTTGATGTGTCGACGCGTTGTTGGTCATCAGACCGATGTGATGATCGAAAGGGGAGGAGCATGCCGCCAGGCGAAGGATGATGCCAGATGATGCAGACGATGAGGGCCCCCGATAGGGAGCCCTCGTGTGCATGAGGCGGGCTTGCCCCGAGGTCAGCTTGCCTGGGCCACGGCCGGGCGGCGAGAGAAGAAGAGACTGTCCAGCAGCCAGATGGCGACCATGGAGGCCCCCACCAGCGGGAAGCAGATCCCGAGCACGACCAGCACCGCGATGGCACCGCCCATGGGAGGCAGCTTGGCGGGCAGGGGCGGGGCGGCGAGGCGACCACTGGGACGGCGGCTCCACCAGATCCAGAGCCCGCTCACCGAGCTTGCCAGAATCATCAGGCAGATGAGCAGCATGACGAGCTGGTGCGGCCAGCCGTAGAGCTTGCCCATGTGCAGCATGACGCCGGTTTCCACCGTCTTGGCGACCGGGCCGTAATCCTGCCAGCGCACGTCGACCAGCACCTTGCCGCTGTATTGGTCGATGTGCAGGGTGGCGTCGTTGCGGGGATCATCGGCAAAGATGGCGATGGTATAGACGCCGGTTTCACCGACCGGGGGGGTGATGCTGTAACCCGGGCTGACCCCCCGCTCGCTGGCGATGTCGACCACCTGTTGCAGCGGAATGCGATGGCTGGCCATGACCATGCCCTCGTGTCCGCCGCCATGGGTCATGGCGCTGTGATCATGGCTCTCTGCCGTGGGTTGGGAGCTCGGCATGGGCAGGGTCTCGGCCCCCCAGGAGACGGTCTGTTCGTGAGCCTGGTTGAGGCTGCGGGTGAGGGGGGCCGACTTGGGCACCTCGTTCCACATGGCCGCAGGGAAGCGGTTCCAGACATCGGCGAACTGGCCGCCCCAGAAACCGGTCCAGGTCATGCCCGTCAGCAGCAGCAGCAGCAGGAAACCTGCGCCCCAGAAGCCGACCACGGCGTGCAGATCACGCCACCAGAGACGGCCGCGCTGGTGCATTCTCGGCCAGAGGATGCCCCCCACACCCGGTCCCTTGCGGGGCCACCAGAGATAGAGTCCGCTGATGAGGAGCACGATTCCCCAGCCTGCGGCCAGCTCGATCAGGCGATCACCCGTGGTGCCAAGCATCAGCTCCGCATGGAGAGCGCGCGCCACCGCCTGCAGGTTCCACTTGTTGTCCATGGTACCGAGCAGGGCGCCGTTCGCGGGATCCATGAAGAGGGTCAGCTCCTGCCCTTCACGCATCACGACTATCTGGGCGCTCGCGTCCGCTGCCACCGGGGGCAGGTATTTGCGCAGACTGGCGTCCGGCATGGCGATGGTTGCCGTGGCCAGCAGCTGGTCGGCACTCAGGGTCTGGGTGGCGGGCGTCACCTTCATCAGCTGGGGGTAGAGCAGGTTGTCCAGCTGCGGCTTGAACAGGTAGACGATGCCGGTGAGGGAGAGCAGGATCAGGAAGGGGGCGACGAAGAGACCAGCATAGAAATGCCAGCGCCAGATCCGTTGGTAATAACTTGCGTCTTGTTGCTTCATCGTTGTTCCCTGGGTGAACGCCAAAAGGTTTCAGTAGGTGGAATGTTTTGAGTGGCGCGGATAATAGCAGCAACGTTTTGTTAACTGCAACAGAACATGTCGAAGAAATGTACATTCCGCCACCGGGGTAAAAACGGGGGTTGAATGGAGCTTTCCGTTCACAATGCGGGGAGCTTCATGGACTTTTCGGGGATAAATTCTTACTTTGTGGCAACACAGGGCATATCAGCCGCAGCGAAGGACTCAAGGCAGGAGGTGAACGTGCAAGCACACGGCCATTTTGAGATGCAGCGACAAGGGCAACTGCTGATCTGTCGGCCGAGCGGCCCTTTCAACCTGGCAGGCGCCATGGCCTATGAGGGCAAGTTCAGCCAACAGATAAGCCGTTTGCAGGGAGCCCCCTGGGGCATCGTCGAGGTCGCGACCGAGTTCGAGGCCGCCGGCCCCGAGGTGTTGGCCCGTTTTCGTCGCCAGTTCAACTGGTGCGCCACCCATGGCTGCGCCTTTCTGGCAGTGGTCATGATCGGGGATTTCAAACGTTATCTGGCGGATCACGTCTTCAGCGAGCTTCCCTTTCAGGAGGTGCGCTATTTCGAGGAGGAAGCGCAGGCCATCCACTGGCTGACACAGCGCCTCGAGGGGCTGCAAGGCAAGGAGACCCACGTCAGCACGGGTTGAACTTCCCGTTCATTCCAGCCTGATGAACCACTTGTCCCGCTCGTCGAGGCAGTCTGGCTCCCCCATCTCGAATTCACGGCAGATAAGCGGCCGCACCTCGTAGATGCGACACATCATGGTGTTGCGGTCGAGGGCGGCGCACCAGCCATCTTCCAGTCTGTGCATCACGGGCACTTCTCCTTCCCGCTCCTCGATATAGCGGTCCGGCACGCCGGTGTCGGTGAAGAGCATCACCTCGAGGCGGCAGCAGCAGGCTTCGCAGTTCTGGCAGCTCACATCGCTCTGGATTGCTTGGGTCATGTCACCTGTCTTGCCGCATGGCGGCGAATGATATGAAACAGGCGCCTGTCAGGCGCCTGTGGTCTGGCCGGGAGTGTGAAATACCTTAGCCCAGTTTGCGGGCACGGTAGCTGCGCCCCTTGATCTTGCCTTCCTGCAACCGCTTGAGGGCGGCGCTCGCCACCTGGCGCTTCACCGCCACGTAGGAGTACTGCTCGGAAATCTGGATCTTGCCTACATCGGCCCCGGCAATGCCGCCTTCGCCAGTCAGGGCGCCGAGGATGTCACCGGCACGCACCTTGCTCTTGCGGCCCGCATCGATGGAGAGGGTCACCATCTGCGGCGCGATCGGCTTGATGTCGCGGCCGATCCCGGCCAGGTCGCCCTGAGGAATGGGGGCCTGCTGGTACTCCTCGATGAAGTTGACGCGCTGGGCCTCGTTCGGCTGGTAGAGGCTCAGGGCCAGGCCCTGCTGGCCGGCGCGGCCGGTACGGCCGATGCGGTGCACGTGCACCTCGGGGTCGTAGGTCAGCTCGTAGTTGATGACGGCCCCCAGCTCCTTGATGTCGAGGCCACGGGCCGCCACGTCGGTGGCGACCAGTATGGTGGCGCTGCCGTTGGCGAAGCGCACCAGCACCTGATCCCGCTCACGCTGCTCCAGATCGCCGTTCAGCGCCAGCGCCGAGAAGCCCTTGGCGGCCAGGTGATCGGCCACGTCGTTGCAGGCGCGCTTGGTGTTGCAGAACACCACGCAGGAGCTCGGCTGGTAGTGGCTGAGCAGCCAGGTGAGGGCATCGAGGCGCTGGCCGGCCGGCACTTCATACAGCTTCTGTTCGATGGCGCTCTCTTCGTGCAGGGACTCTACGCTCACCTCCACCGGGTTGCGCTGCACGCCGCGGCTCATCTGGGCGATCCCTTCCGGATAGGTGGCGGAGAAGAGCAGGGTTTGCCGGTCCCGCGGGGCGTGGCTGATGACGCGGTTGATGTCTTCGCCAAAGCCCATGTCCAGCATGCGATCCGCTTCGTCCAGCACCAGCGTCTTGAGGTCGTCGAGCGCAAGGGTGCCCTGCTCCAGGTGCTTGAGGATCCGGCCCGGGGTGCCGACGGCGATGTGGGCGCCAAAGCCCAGGGTGGCGGATTGCGGTGCGGTCGGGGTGCCGCCGCACAGGGTCACCAGCTTGACGTTGGGCAGGGTACGGGCAAGACGGCGGATCTCGGTGGCCACCTGATCCGCCAGCTCGCGGGTCGGACAGAGCACCAGCGCCTGCACGGCCAGTCGGTTGACGTCCAGCTTGGCCAGCAGACCCAGGCCGAAGGCCGCGGTCTTACCGCTGCCGGTTTTCGCCTTGGCGATCAAATCTTTGCCGTCGAGCACCAGGGGCAGGCTCTGGGCCTGGATCGGGGTCATCTGCAGATAGCCCAGGCTGGCGAGGTTGTCCTGCAGGGCGGAGGAGAGGTTCAGGCTGCTAAATTCGCTGTTGTTCACAAAAGGACTCTATATCGGAAAACCAGAAATGGGGGTGCGCGGTGCGCAAGGGGGCGCATCATACCAGAATGTGCCGCCGGATGCGGTGAATATTTGAACGGTTGGCGTCATGGGTTGCCGATGGAGGCTTCTGTCTGCGTTGGCGGGCTTGCGGTATGTAAAAAGAGCACAATGGAACAGGGTGGTCATGGCCAGATCATGATGAATGACGAGAAAACGTTTTTAATTAAACATGTCGTGGTGATGATGAGTCATCGGAGGATGCCATATGGGATATGGCCGTTATGAAATATATATACGAATGAGGAATAAAATTAACGAAAGAGCATAACTTATTGTTTTTGATTTATTTTTAAACTTCCCCAATGAAGATTAATAATCATGTGCCTTGGCAATTAATTTAAAAACGTTTGTATTATTTCGCATGCATATTTTTACCGCGGATTGTGATGACTCTCTGATTTTTAAATATGCAGTTCTTTATGATGGCGCCGGTCAAAAATAACAATTCAATGGGTGCTACTGGTATGGCATGTACAGAACCTTAAGCGGCAAGCGAATTAATAATACCGTCTAACGTGTTGTTTTGCTTGGATTTTCTCTGCCTA
>NZ_JAPCIY010000093.1:0-12922 GCF_027707645.1 Aeromonas sp. QDB30
AATATCTGGAAACGGTACTCAATGCGGGTCTCAAAAAACTGGGTGAAATTTAACAAAATGTTCACGCTCTCACCCTGGTATTTCATGGTGTATCGCTTTGTTTCTTTGGCGAGAAGAAGCGCAACCCTAACTGGTAGTTGACCGCCTCTCTCCTATGCACCATGGGCATTGCACTTATTATCTGAATTCACGTATCATCTAAACATAGAGTAAAGGGCAAACCGGTCGAAAGGTCGGGACGCAAAGCCACCGGTCTAAGGGTTCATAACCTAAGACAGCGGAGCTGCCATCTGAGAAGAGCGATGTCATCAGTTGTATCTGTGTCATTCTCTTTGATTGCGTTGCCCTTTTCGTACAACGACATGTGACGAAAAGGACATAAAAATGAACACTTCCACCGCTTCCGTTCGCAACAGCGCCATCCGTTTCGCTTCTTCTGCCGCCACAGCCATGCTGCTGGGTGCTGCCTTGCTGCCTGCCACTGCCTCCGCCGCCGATGGCTCCGTCACCTTCACCGGTACCCTCTACGAAGCTCCCTGCGACTTCGCCGACAACAGCGTGACCTGTTATTCCGGCACTCAGCGCCAGACCCTGGATCTGGCCAGCCTGCAGCAAGCCGGCAGCCTCAATACCATCAGCAGCACCATGCAGTACAAGCTCTCTGCCGGCAGCAGCAACATGGCCATCGTCACCGTCAGCTATCTCTGATCGGGTCATTCCTGCCATCTGCCCGAGGTTGTTCATTACCTCGGGCGGATCTGTTCGCCTTGTGAAAGACGAACCAGACAGCCTCCCCTAGGCTGCCATCGTTAATCACGGCTCTCCATCCACCAATCCCCCTCCCGTTTTTCTCTATTTCCATGCCAACTGCCGCCCGGCAGCTTTTCACTACGATACTCACTGCGACACTCGGCTTTCTCCTCAGGCAGATCAGCACTTTCCCTGCTTGCTACCCTGCTTGCTACCCAGCTTGCTACCCAGCTTGCTACTGGCGCATTCCCGCTTGGCGGGAGAATCTCAAACGAGACGTTGATCACAGTTGCCGGCCTCAGACTGAGATCCCCCCCAGATGGCAGATGAGTCCTTGCTATCAACCAGGCCCCCAATGGGGCTCACTTTGTTTTGATTTAATCTAAATAAATGATTTATATGGCCTGATTGGTGGGTTGATATCCCTTTGGGGCTGACTAGATTGCACGCGTCAATCACGCAGACAATCAAGCAAAGGGATAAAAATGAACAATCTGGGTACCAGGTTGCTGCTGCTGGCAGCACCGGGCCTGTTTGCCACTTCGGCGCTGGCCAACTACTCCCCCTCTGACTGGCAACAGTATCAACTCAAAGGTGAATCCAGCCGTCAGCTGGGGGATCAGCTCACCGAAGTGACCTACGAGCTGAGCGCCCGCAGCGGCGGCGCCCCCTATCAGCAGCTGAGGGTGTATCGCCGCTTCGACTGGAGCGATGCCAACCTGGCTGCGCTGGCAGAACAGCAGTGCGGCGAGCCGCAGCTCAAGATCGAGCAGGGCTGGCAGATCCGCTACCTCAGCTGTGAAGAGGTGGTGCCGGCCGGCAAGGCCGTTCCGGCCAGCAGCTATGACTATGGCTACGGCATGAAGCAGGGCCGCTGGGAGCCACTGGCAGGCACCCCGACCGCGCCGCGTCAGGATCGTCTGCCGCTGGCGGAGCGGGTCATCCTGGGTCACAGCGAGCAGGAGCTGGATCGCTGCGAGCTCAACGCCGAAGGTCGCTGCGCCGAGCAGGCATGGCAGTACCAGCCGCAAAACTGGCAGCAGTTGAAGGTGCTGGAAGAGACCCCCAATGAACGGGATGGCCGCCTCGAGCAGATCTTCTTCCGCCTACAGCCCATCGCGGGCAGCCAGGCCGCCAAGCAGGTGAGCGAGCTACACGTCTGGCGCCAGTACACCTGGTTGCTGGAACAGGCCAAGACCCAGCAGGAGTGCGATGAACCCCAGACCCGTCAGGAAGGGGACAAGACCATCAGCTATCGGGTGTGCCGTCAGACCCTGCCCGCCGGCAGCGAGGTGCAGGTGGTCTTGAAGGACACCGGCTATCAATACCCGGTGGGGGGCAGCGAATGGCAGACCCTGCCGGAAACAACCGAGTGGCAGGAGAACCGGGTGCTCAACCGCCCCATCGTGCTGGCCAGCAAGGAAGAGCAGCTCGACTGTCGCCGTGCCGACGGCCGCGCCTGCTCCGAGCCGGATCTGCCGGGCACCGAACTGCTGGACGCCGAAGCGGCCAAGATAGTGCAGGATGCCAGTGGCCAGCCCGCACCGGTCTGGCAGGAGAACTATGGTCACGATGACACCAAGCTGCTGGCCGTGTCGCGCGGCATCCAGAGCCTGCTGGCGGCCAATCAGCCGGCCCATCCGGCCATGAAGCTGCTGCTGGAATACGTGCGCGCCCACAACTACCACAACTATGGCAAGCACAAGGAAGACGGCCCGGCCGCCGCCGAGGCGCTGGCCGAAGCGTTGACGGCGCTGGGCGCCCATCCGCTGCTCTTCTCGGAGCAGGCCAGCGACGAGGTTGGTGCCGTCATGGGTGCCTGGAGCATCGCCCTGCACGGTCAGTTCAAGAGCCCGGCAGTGCAGAGCCGCTTTGGCACCCTGCTCGGCGAGTTCAACCAGATGCTGGCCTACAGCACCCGCCATGCCAGCGAGATCAACGGCCAGCACGCCTGGGCGACCGGCCTGTTCGATCTGCTCAACTTCCTCGACTTCGCCAGCGACTACAGCGATCCCTTCGCCAACGACTTCCGCCAGCAGGATGGCGAGCTGCGCAAGCAGCTGCACGCCCTCGGCATGAGCGAACTCGCGTTGTGGCAAGGAAGGGATGGTGCCGATCTGTTTCTGCTCAACAACGTGCTGGATGCCTACACCCGCCTCTACCGGGTCGCCCGCTATACCCGCCCGGACGAGCTCGACGGCTACCGCAAGCTGCTGGATGACTCCGTCATCGCACTGGTTCGCCACCACGACCTGATCCCCGGCGGCCAGCAGAGCCAGGATCTGCTGGAAGACATGTCGCTGACCCTCTCCACCTACTACCTGACCTACACGGATCGCACCAGCGAAGCCTGCATCAGCGGTGACTTCGCCGGGCTCTGCACCCCCGTCCGGGTGGAGGACGTACTGCCGTTCGAGCACACCTGCTCGCCGACCCTGCGCCTGCGGGCCCAGGATCTGACCATGGATCAGGCCGAGGGGATCTGCCGTGAACTGGGTGCCGAAGAGCAGCAGTTCCACCAGCAGATGGAAACCGGCTGGCAGCCGGTGGCGGACGATAACAACGAGGCGCTGGAACTGGTGGTCTTCAACTCCTCCGCCGACTGGAAACGCTACGGCAGTGCCCTGTTCGGCGGCGTCTCCACCGACAACGGCGGCATCTACCTCGAAGGGGATCCGGCTCGCCCCGGCAACCAGGCCCGCTTCTTCGCCTACGAGGCGGAGTGGAAGCGCCCAGCGTTCCAGGTGTGGAACCTGCGCCACGAGTACGTGCACTACCTGGACGGCCGCTTCAACCAGTACGGCAGCTTCGGCCACTACCCGCTCAACCGCACCACCTGGTGGTCGGAAGGGCTGGCGGAGTTCGTCGCCCACGGCCAGTGCTTCGCCCGCGGTCTGGACAACGTCGCCGGCCGCCCGGCCAACGACCGTCCGGCCCTGGCCGACATCCTGCATCTGGATTACGACAAGGGCGGCGAGATGGTCTACTCCTGGTCCTACACTGTGCACCGCTTCCTGAATGAGACCGGTCGCAGCGCCAGCTGGCTGGCCATGGCCCGGGCCCTGCGAGGCCCGGATCGAGAGCAGGCCATGAGCGCCTTCGAAGCCGAGCTGGACCAGCTGATTGCCAATGACAGCGAGGCCTACCAGCAGTGGCTCGGCCGCGAGCTGCTGCCCTGGTGGGAAGCCAACAAGGACTCCGACGAGTGCAAGGCCAACGACTCTTCCCACTGAGAACGAGACGGCTATGACAAGGGGCGGCCATGGCCGCCCCTTGTTTATGGCGCCGTTTGATAATCCCGGGATCCTGGCGCGCGCTGCGACAACCTCTGCCCGAGTGAGCCCCTGCGCCGCCATCAAACCTGACGCGCCACAACAACTTGTAATAGAATGACCCCCTGTCTTCTCTTACTTCAGACCCGAACCGCACCGCGCATGAAGAAGTTTGCCAAGATCCTGCTCGCCTGCCTCTGCCTGTTGCTGGCCTCCATCGCCGCCCTGCTTGGCTACAGCGAGTGGACCGTCTCGGACGCCCGTCACTACACCTACGACGACGTCAACGCGGTGCCCTACAACCGGGTCGCCCTGGTGCTCGGCACCTCCAAATACCTGATTGGCGGCAGCCCGAACCACTACTTCAAATACCGGATCAAGGCCGCCGCCGAGCTCTACAACAACGGCAAGGTGGACTACATCCTGGTCTCCGGCGACAACGCCACCGTGCAGTACAACGAACCGCGCCAGATGCGGCGGGCCCTGATCCAGGCCGGCATTCCGGCCAGCGCCATCTACAGCGACTACGCCGGCTTTCGGACCCTGGACTCCATCGTGCGGGCAAAGGAGGTGTTCGGTCAGGCCCACTTCACCGTGGTCTCCCAGGCCTTTCACAACGAGCGAGCCATCTTCATCGCCCGCCATTTCGGCATCGAGGCGGTCGGCTTCAACGCCGTGGATCCCAGCGCCTATCAGGGCATCAAGACCCGGGTGCGCGAGGTGTTTGCCCGCCTGATGGGGCTGCTCGACCTCTACGTGCTGGACAAGGGACCCAAGTTCCTCGGCGAGCCCATCGTCATCGGCGCTCCCGTTCCCTGCCAGGCGTTGAGCACCATAGGGGCTAGCCAACCCTGCCTGCCCATTGCACCGCCCCCTCATCAGCCGAAGGCCAAGCAGGCAACGGCCGTGAGCGCGGCAACAGCCACCAGCGCAGCCGTGCCGAGCGAAGCAACACCCGTGGATAATCCGGCTGCCAGCAGCGCGCCGACCCCTCAATAGCAGAGACCCGCCAACAGGCGGGTCTCTTTCATTGGGCTCGGTATTTCCGGCGATCAGGCCCTTGCCGCCACGTAACGCCGTGCCACCTCATCCCAGTCGATCACGTTGTAAAACGCGGCTATGTAATCGGGACGCTTGTTCTGGTACTTGAGGTAGTAGGCATGCTCCCACACATCCAGCCCGAGTATCGGGGTGAGCACCTCCATCAGGGGGCTGTCCTGGTTCGCGCTACTCACCACCTGCAACTTGCCGCGCCCATCGACCACCAGCCAGGCCCAGCCGCTGCCAAAACGGCTCAGCGCCGCCTGAGTAAAGGCCTGCTTGAAGGCCTCCAGCCCACCCAGATCCCGCTCCATCGCTGCGGCCAGCTCGCCGTCCGGCTCGCCGCCGCCCTGCGGACTCATCACCTGCCAGAACAGGCTGTGGTTGGCGTGGCCGCCGCCGTGATTGCGCACCGCCCCCTGAACCTGGGCCGGCAGGCTGTCGATACGGGCAAGCAATGCCTCCAGCGGCAGGGCAGCCAGCTCCGGCAGATCGGCCAGGGCGGCATTGAGGTTGGTGACATAGGTCTGATGGTGACGGCTGTGATGGATCTCCATGGTCTTTGCATCGATATGGGGTTCCAGCGCGTCATAGGCGTAAGGAAGGGCTGGCAGGGTATGGCTCATGTTCATTGTCTCTCCTGTTGGGCTCAATGCAGTTGATGGGCAGAGCCGGTCTGACACAAACATTGACCCAGGCTGCGCTGGATGCCGTCGTGATGACCGTGTTTGCCCAGAAAGGCGAGCAGCTCGGTACGGGTGCTGCGGGCGTGGCGAACAGCCGCCTCCCGCAGGGCAGCGGAACTGGTGGGGGACTGGCTGGTGGCCAGCAGGCAATCATGGATGTGACACAGCAGGTCGGCGGCCCGATCCGGCAGGGTCATGGCCACCAGCAGATCCGCCAGGTTGTGATGGGCCACCACCAGGGCCGCCACCGCTTCGTCGGCATCGTGCCAGTCGGCAAACTGCTGGCGGGCAAGCCACAGCGCCTGCTGATAGCAGTCGAGCGCCCTGGCGTACTCCCCCGCATCGAAATGGCGGTTGCCACTCAGGGTCTGCGCCTTCCAGTGCGCCATGCTGCTGTCCGCTCCGGTGGTACCGACCCATCCCTTCACCCAGGTTCCCGTCATGACTCGACTACTCAAATGATAATAATTATTATTTAACTTATTTGATGGGCAGACACAAGGAATAGTTGGTGCCGCCTTTTTTGCCCATATGGGTAGGGTTTTTCTGCAATCCCCGGTTTAGTGATCCCACCCACAGATACATTTGAGTTCAGCCACCATGCTGCCGGTACTGGCATGAGGCCGGTGGCTGCCCGGTGACGACCCCCGGTGACGACCAGAGTGCAGCCGGTTTTTTCACAAGGACGGTGAAGATGAAAAGATGGCTATTGATGCTGTTGTGCGCCCTGCCCATGCTGGGTCAGGGGGCCGGTTATACCCAGACCCGCTACCCCATAGTGCTGGTGCACGGTCTGTTCGGTTTCGACAAGCTGCTCGGTGTCGATTACTTCTACGGCATCCCCCAGGCCCTGACCCGGGATGGCGCCAAGGTCTACGTGGCACAGGTCTCCGCCACCCAGAGCTCGGAGCTGCGCGGTGAACAGCTGCTCAAGCAGGTGCAGCAGGTGCTCGCCATCACGGGGGCGGAGAAGGTGAACCTCATCGGCCACTCTCACGGTGGCCCCACCATTCGCTACGTCGCTTCGGTCGCCCCCGAGCTGGTCGCTTCCGCCACCAGCGTGGGCGGGGTCAACCATGGCTCGGAGATCGCCGACCTGGTGCGGGCCAAGGTGACGCCGGGCTCGGCGGCCGAAGGTCTGGCGGTGGCCGCCGCCTCGGCCCTGTCCGGGGTCATCTCGCTGCTCTCCGGGGGCAGCCAGCTGCCGCAGGATCCCCTCGCCGCCCTCGACGCCCTCACCAGCACCGGCGCCCAGCGCTTCAACCAGCGCTATCCGGAAGGGCTGCCCAGCCAGCATTGCGGCGAAGGGCCCATGCAGGCCGCCAACGGGGTCTACTACTTCTCCTGGAGCGGACGCGGCACCATGACCAACATCCTGGATCCGGTGGATCCGGCGCTGGCGCTGACCGGCAGCTTCTTCAAGGAGCCCAGTGACGGCCTGGTCGGGGTGTGCAGCAGCCACCTCGGCAAGGTGATCGGCACCCACTACCGCATGAACCATCTGGACGAGGTGAACCAGTCGTTCGGCATTCGCCACCTGTTCGAGACCGACCCGGTCAACCTCTATCGCCAGCACGCCAACCGCCTGCAGAGGCTGGGACTATGAACAGGGCATGGCTGATGGCTGCTCCGCTGGCGGCGGCCCTGCTGCTGGGGGGCTGGCAGTATTGGCCCTCCGCTGACGCAACCGCCCCTTCGCCGCAACATGCCGGGCCCGCTTCCCCTCTGGTCAGGCAGGCCGCACCGCCGTCGGATAAGTCCTCGCTGCAGGCCCGCCATGAAGCCTTTCTCGCGGCCGAGGGCAGCCTGACGGTGCCAGCGGATCCGGGCCTCGCCAGCTTGCAGAAGCTGTTCGACGAGCGCGAGCAGTTGCGCAGGCAACGTTTCACTCCGGCAGAGCAGGAGCAGCTGTTTGCCGAGGACAGGCTGATGGAGCAGTGGACCCTACGCCGCAAGGCGCTGGCGGAGTCCAGCGATACCGACAAGCCGCTGCTGGCGAGTGAGCTGGAGCTCTGGCTGGCGGAGCAGCCCCAGTGGTTTCGGGAGGCGGAGGCCAACAGCCGCCTGCTGGGCGATCTGCAGGCTCTGGAGCAACTCCCCGCAGCCGGGCGTGACGCCGCACTGCGCGAACAGTTGGGACCGGAGGCGGCAGACCGGTTGCTCCAGCTGGCAGAGAGCCAGCAGGGGTTCGAGCAGCAGCTGGCCAGCTATCTGGCCGAGATCAGGCCCCTGCCTGCCGAGGCCCGGGTCAGCCAGCAGCCAGAGATCCTGGCACGCTGGTTCGAGCCCGGTCAGTGGCGACGGGTGGAGGCCCTCACCCGGCTCACCCTGGGCGAGCAGTAACCGGCATGAAAAAGGGGCCCGCAAGTGGGCCCCCATTCTTTGACGCTGCCGCCCTTACTGCGGCTTGTTGGCACCCGGCAGCGGCTGCCAGGTGAGGCGAGTCACCCGGTTGCCCTGCACCTCGCAGGTGAGGCAGAGATCCTGCCACCCCTTCTCCTGGCGCAGGGAGACCTCTCCTTTGATGCCCTCTGCACTCCTCTTGAGTTTGGCCGGCTCGAAGGTCACCTTGTCACCTCCGGCGAGCGCCATCAGCTTGCCGTTGCAGAGCCACTGGGCGAGCTCGGCCCCCTTGAGCTTGACGCCCCCCTTGTCAGCCTTCTCCTCGGCGGTGCTCGGTGCAAACAACCCGCCCAGCTCGGCAGCCCGTCTGGTCAGCCAGGCTTCCCGCTGCTGCATGCTCATCTTGCTGACAAACTCCGCAGGCTGCCCCTTGTCGTCCAGCCATTGGGTCAGCTTGCCACTGTCATCGAAGGCGAACTGGGCGGCGGGCTCCTTCACCCCGAACAGCTTGCCGCCCTTGAAGTAGTAACGGCTCTCCCCTTCCTGTTTGCCCTGCTCGTTCAGGATGGGCACGGCGATGATGACGGGCGTGCCGTCGACCCAGGCCTTGATGTCAACGCCATCGTGGCTGAACAAGCGGGTATCGAGGGCGCTGTCGGCCCCCTTCTCCATCAGGGTGAACTGCTCGGCCAGGGAGGCGGCGAATGAAGGCAGGGAGCAGAGTCCCAGTCCCAAGCCGAGGCTCAGGGCGATCGCGGTTGTGCGCATAAGTGTCCTGTGGTGGGCCCGAAGGCCGGATTAACTCTCTACCAGCCAGGTCCTCAGTCCCTCCCGGTGAGCCTCGCTCAAAGGGATGGACTGCCGGGTCCGGTAGTCAAAATGGATCAGGGTCGTCTCGGCGGTCACCGCCAGCTCGCCGCCCTGCCAGGCTTCCTGCCAGAGCGTGAAGGAGCTGGTACCGATACGCCGCACGCCGGTCTTGATCGACACCATCTGGCCATAGAACAGCTCCCGTTTGAATTGCACCGTGTAGCCCGCGATGATCAGATGCCAGTCATGCACATCCAGCTCGGGCGAGAAGAGGCGAAACAGGGGATCACGGGCCGATTCAAACCAGACCGCCGGCACCGTGTTGTTGATGTGGCCGAGGGCGTCCGTCTCTTGAAAACGGGGTTGGATCTGCATTTCCAGCATGGATGTCGACTCCTTGTCGTAGGACCGCGCACAGGCTAGCGCGCCAACCCGTCCGACTCAAGCGTCCCTGCCTGGGGGTGAGAGCCACCGCCGGTTTCCGGCTCCTGCGCCACCTGCTCGGGCTTTAACCAGGCGCTGCGAAAATCGAACCAGCCAAGGGCCGTCATGCGCACACCGTGCACGCCGACCCGGCTCTCCAGCTCCAGCCAGTGGTGAAACAGCGGCACGAACCAGCTCTGGCGCTGCACCTCGGCCAGCAGGGCGCGGGGGCCGGGCTCTTCACCATGGGCGCGCCACTGCGTCAATCCCTGCCACAGGGCCTGCTGGCCGCCCCACACCCGGCGCAGCAAGGGGGTGCCCTGAAGCCAGGCGTAAGGGGCGAAGGCGTGCTCATGCTCCAGGTTGAGGGTGCCGAACCAGAGATCCACATCTTCATCCTCCCCGCTCACCCAGCGCCCGTAGTCCAGGGTACGCACCTCGAGCTGGATCCCCTGCTCTGCCAGCAGGCTGCTCATGGCGCTGGCGCACTCGTTGAACTCCAGATGCTGGTTGAAGCAGGCCAGTACCAGCCGCGCTGGCAGGCTGACCGGGCCGGGCTCGGGAAGAGGCAGGCTCTCGCGCCAGTGGGGCAGGAGACCCAGCGCGCTGGTCCAGCCCCGCTGCAGCTCGGGCGCCACCCGGGCCATCAGGGCGATGGGGTTGAGCAGCCGGGTCAGCCACTGGCGCAGGGCCGGGTCCTGCAGGGGGGCCGATCTGTCGTCCTGCAGCAGGAAGTAGCAACCGGATTCCAGTTCTGACTCCCCGCGCATGGAGCCAAGCTCCGGGGTGTCGCTGCCCAGCCTGACGTGGCTCTCCAGCCGCTCCGCCAGCTCCGGCAGCATCCAGATGTCGATCTCGTCGAGCAGGGCCCGGAGCCCGAAGTAGTCGTCAAATGCTTCGAGGCACAGGTGCAGGGGATCGTTGGCGCTCACCCGATAGGGGCCGGTGCCCACCGGCTGCAGGGCGAAATTCGCCTCCCCCTTGAGCTCCCGTGGCAGGATGGCCGCCACCGGCTCGGCCAGCAGGTGCGGCAGCAGAGGATCCGGGCTGTCGAGATGGATGTCCAGGGTGCGCGGCCAGCGGCTCTCCAGCCGTGCCAGATGGGCGAACAGCGGGCGATCCCGCAAGGCCTGCAGGCTCTCCATCACATCCTCCACCACCAGTTCGCGGCCATGGTGAAAACGCACCACGGGGCGCAGATAGAAGCGCCAGTGACAGGGGGCCAGACACTCCCAGTAGTGGGCGAGATCCCCCTCGATTTCCCCATTTTCCTCGTTTCGCCGGGTCAGACCGTTGAAGATCTGGCGGCTCAGGTGAATTTCGGAGCGACGCAAGGGCGCGGTGGGCAACAGACCGGGCAGGGGCCGGTAGTAGGGCACCCGCAGGATCTGGCGCCCCTCCCGGGTGGCCTGGCCGAGCTGCTCGATGAGCAGCGGGGTGAGCAGATCCAGGCGATCTTCGGCCAGCCGCACCGCCTGCGCCAGCTGGCCCTGACTCAGCAGATCCCGCAATCGGCGCCGGGTCAGGCTCTCCTGGTTGTCCAGCATGGTGAGGCGGGAGCGCCGCCCCCGCCCTGCCTCCGCCGTCCAGCACAGCCAGCCCTGCCCTTCCATGCGGCGCAGCAGCAGGCGGGCATTGCGAGTGGTGCAGCAGAGCAGGTCCGCCACCTCGGCGAGGCTGATTTCCCGCTCGTCGCAGCCAAGCTGCTGGGCGAGCCGTTGAAATTGCTGATAAAGGCGGGTGGTAGGCATAAAAGAGGAAATCCTTTCTCTGAAAGTCATCAGTTTTTTACTTCCGCATTTTAGCTCAATACTGCTGGCGAACGTGAGAACCACAGCACAGGAGCACCATCATGAGCCATGCCACCCCCCTCAAACCGAACCGGATCCAGCAAACCCTTCGTCGCTACTTCCTGAGGATCCTGCCCCGCCCTCTGACGCTGGTCGAAGATCCCATGGTGCAGCTCAACCGCCTGATGCAGTGGGACATGCACCAGATAGACGACAGGGAGTATCGCCGCCGTCTCTGAGGTCGCCGTCACAGGCTCCATCCGGTCACCGCCATCCCCCGGCATTGCTTTGCCGGATTGGGTGGTTTACATCGGCGCTGGGCCTGATAGATTGGACGTCTATCCATCCATAATGGTGACATCCAACAAGGAGTGTGTGATGAAAGATGCGACCCTGGCCCTGCACCACGGCTTTGCCAACGACCCCACCACCAAGGCCGTTGCCGTGCCCATCTACCAGACGGTGGCCTACGAGTTCGAGAGCGCCCAGCACGGGGCGGACTTGTTCAATCTGGCGGTGCCGGGGAACATCTACACCCGCATCATGAACCCCACCAACGATGTGCTGGAGCAGCGGATGGCCGCGCTGGAAGGGGGCATCGCCGGCCTGGTGGTCTCGGCGGGCTCCGCCGCCATCACCTACGCCATCCAGGCGCTGACCGCCGCCGGTGACAACATCGTCTCCACCCCCCAACTCTATGGCGGCACCTACACCTTGTTCGCCCACATGCTGCCGAGCTTCGGGGTCGAGGTACGCTTCGCCAAGGATGACAGCGCCGAGGCCATCGCCGCCCTCATCGATGACAAAACCAAGGCGGTCTACTGCGAGAGCATCGGCAACCCGGCCGGCAACATCGTCGACATCGCCGCCCTGGCCAAGGCCGCCCACGCCCGCGGCGTGCCGCTCATCGTCGACAACACGGTCGCCACTCCGGTCTTGTGCAAACCCATCGAACACGGCGCCGACATCGTGGTGCACAGCCTGACCAAATATGTCGGCGGCCACGGCAACTCCCTGGGGGGCGTCATCGTCGACTCGGGCAAGTTCCCCTGGGCGGATCACGCCGAGCGCTTCCCCCAACTGACCCAACCCGAGCCTTCTTATCACGGGGTGGTCTACACCGAGGCCTTCGGCCCGGCGGCCTTCATCGGCCGGGTGCGCACCGTGCCGCTGCGCAATACCGGCGCGGCGCTGGCGCCCATGAACGCCTTCCTGCTGCTGCAGGGGCTGGAGACCCTGAGCCTGCGCATGGAGCGCCACGTGGACAACGCCCTGCGGGTCGCCCATCACCTCAGGCATCACCCCAAGGTGGCCTGGGTCAGCTACGCCGGTCTGCCGGGTCACCCCCACTACCCGCTGGCGGAGAAGTACATGGCCGGTCGCCCCTCGGCCATCCTCTCCTTCGGCCTGAAGGGGGGCTACGAGGCGGGCGTGCGCTTCTACGATGCACTCAAGATCTTCAAGCGGCTGGTCAACATCGGCGACGCCAAGTCCCTGGCCTGCCACCCCGCCTCCACCACCCATCGCCAGTTGAGCGAAGAGGAGCAGGCCAAGGCTGGAGTGAAACCTGAGATGATCCGGCTGTCGGTGGGGATCGAAGCCATCGAGGACATACTGGCGGATCTGGATCAGGCGCTGGAGGCCTGAGTCAATCGACGAAGGAGCGGGCACCACGCCCGCTCTTTTTCATCCATAAGTGAACCTGCTGCCGGGGCGCTGCGTATCACCGCCTCATGTACAGAACCTTAAGCGGCAAGCGAATTAATAATACCGTCTAACGTGTTGTTTTGCTTGGATTTTCTCTGCC